>JAKSCZ010000585.1 GCA_022360335.1 Pseudomonadota bacterium | reverse complement strand
TTTCCTCGTGTATTGCCTGCTCGAGGACAGCCCGAAGATCGGTCCTGCGGAGTTCGACGATATCCGGACGAACCACGCGGGTACGGCAAAACGCGGGCGCGACCCCGATTTCCGGCTCCGGCGCAACGGCGAGCCGGTGACCCTGCGGGACTGGGCGACCGAGATCCTGAACAAGGTGCTGGCGGTGGCACGGGCGATCGATCGTCACGGCGGCGGCGACAGCTACGCGGCCGCCGTCGGCCACCAGCAACTGGCCGTCGACGAACCCGGGTCGACGCCGTCGGCCCGCATCGTGGCCGGGCTCAGGGACACCGACAGCAGCTTCTTCGAGTTTGCACTGGAAACGGCGCGCCGCCACCGCGATTATTTCGGCAGCATCGCCCCGCTGCGCGAAACGCAGGAACGTCTGCTGAGCGAAGAAGCCGCGGCCTCGGTCGAGCGGCAGCGCACGGTCGAGGCATCCGACGACATATCGCTCGACGACTACCTGCAACGCTACTTCGACGCCTGCTGACAGCGGACGGTCAGAACGGCAGCGGCGTGCCGTTGTCCCGGGCGTAGCTGCGATGCAGGGACTGCAAGCGGCGGGTCGTCTCGCCGACCTCGCCGTCACCGATCGCGCGTCCGTCCGCTTCGAGCACCGGAGTGAGTTCGCCCATCGTGCCGCTCGTGAATACCTCCTCCGCCGTGTACAACTCGGTCAGGGAGAGGTTCTTCTCGGCCCACGGGATTCCCTCCGCGTCACAGATGTGAAGGATCATCCGTCGCGTCAGACCGGGCAGACAGGCGTCGGCATGCGGCGTCAGAACGGTGCCGCCGCGTACCAGGAACAGGTTCGTATCGTTCGTTTCCGAAACGAAGCCGTTGACGTCGAGCATGACGGCTGCGTCGGCGCCGGCGACGTTGGCCTCGATGCAGGCGAGGATGTTGTTGAGCAGGTTGTTGTGAT
Organism: Pseudomonadota bacterium; assembly: GCA_022360335.1. Taxonomy (GTDB): domain Bacteria; phylum Pseudomonadota; class Gammaproteobacteria; order Steroidobacterales; family Woeseiaceae; genus UBA1847. The sequence continues at coordinate 4,835 of JAKSCZ010000585.1, read as the reverse complement.
GGATCTTGGAGTCGAGGCACGAGGGCGAATTGCGGCGTGTCGAGGCGGTCACGACGCGGATGCCGTCGTCCGGGTAGACGGGCGGCTTCCACTCGGCGAGCACGATCAGCGTGCAGCCGGACCGGTTGAGCTTCGGGTTCATTCCCGAGGTGAGCTTCTCCCCGCGCGTCAGTGTCAGGCGGATGTGCGTGTTGTCGCGCATGCCGTTCGCCTCGAGCGTGGCAAAAACCGCGGCGCGGACCTCGTCGCTCGTCGGTACGCCGGCGAATGCGAGCGCCCTGGCGGAGTCCTGCAGCCGCTCGAGGTGGCCATCGAGTTCGGCGATGCGCCCGTCGTACACGCGCAAGCCCTCCCACACGGCGTCGCCGCCCTGGACGACGCTGTCGAACACGGAGACGCGGGCGTCCTTTGCGCACAGCGTGGCGAGCACGCCGGCAGGGTCGAGCAACAACTCGCGGGAGTCCACTACGGCCGGCGCCCGACCCTGCGCCCGAAGCGCCTCGAACAGGTCCCACTGGCGCCTGAGTCCCGTATCCGCCAGTTTCGCCTGCGGGAGCTGGATCGTCAGCGACGGCAGCATCTCGCGCGGGTCGCGGATCAGAAGAACGTTGCTCGTTTCGGCCAGGAAACCGAGGTCGAGGCCGATGAGATGATGGGCCATGTGCTTGAGAAACAGCCGGCGCGAAGGACTGCCCGACTGCGCTTCGAGCAGTTCCTCGATGACCGCATCGCCGTCGCAGTTCATCGCGGCGAGCACTTCTTCGCGTCCGGGATGGTCGGCACCGCTGACCCTCAGGTAGTGGCCGTAGAGCGGCTCGTCGACGACGCGCACGTCGTCTCGCTGGGCGAAGCTGTACATCAGTGCGGTCGAGACGTTGCGCGGCCCCGACCACAGGCAGATCGGCTGGGTCATCGGGATTCCCTCCCCCGCGGCCAGCGGATTGTAACCGTATTGCGTGCGGATTCACGCGATCCTGTGCGCTTCGTCACAAAATCACCCTGTTGCGGTGGGCCGGGACCGGCAAGTTAACTAAACTCCACCGCATCTGCCTGATTCGGCAGGCGAATCGACCGCTGGTGTACCTGCTTTGCTGAAGACGTTCTTCTTTGGAATCCTGCTCGGCGCGCTCGCCGCCGCCGGCGCGTTGTATGCGCTGCCGGCCGTGGACCAGGCGCGCGAGGCGTCGATCGTCTCGGTTGCCCCGAACGGCGGGAACGTCGAGGTCTTTCGTATCAACGTGCCCATGGACCGCGTGATGATCGGCACGCGAGACGCGGCCCGGCCGTTGCCGCCGGGCCTCGAATGGCCGGCCGCCGACGTTCTGGCCTCCATGCACACGGAGGTGTTCAAGATTCGCAACGCCCGGGACACGGTCGTCGGTGTCGGCGTCCGCAACGCTGCCCGCGGGGCCGGGCAAGCCGCCGTCGTCGACTGGGTGCTGCACCTGCCGGCGCGCGGCTCGCTGTTCGCGAACATGGAGGACGCGGCCGGGGACGGCGGCCGTCGCAGCGGCACGATTCGCTCGGGCTCGCGGGAATTTGCACCGCTGAGCGGTTTCCTGACCGAGCGCTGGGTAGAGAATGCGTCCGACGACGAAGGCGCGCCTGCCGGCCATATCGAACTGGTCGCGGCCTACGTCGGCCGGCTCGAAGCGCCGGACGGACCGGACGAGGCGACCGAATGAAATTCCTGGCCGCACTGCTTGCCGGCCTGCTGCTGGGCGCTGCGTCGTTCGGCGCCGTCCTGCTGTATAACCCGCTGACGTCGGATCGCGGTCTTTCGCCGCTGTCGGTTAGCGACGCCGAGCTCATCACACTCAACTTCTCCGCCGTCCCGTCGGAGAGCATCGTCTACACCAACGACGGCGAGTCGCTTCACGAGCCGACCCCCGGGAAGGTCCTGCAGCTCTGGGAGGCGCCGATCCGGCAGACGAGCGCGATGGTTACCGTGATGCGCGACGGCCGCAATCGGGTGGCGGGACTCGGTGTCAAGTTGTCGTCGAAATCCGAATCGACGCACTTGCTGCACGGCGAAGCCATCGTCGACAGCGTCTGGTATCTCTATCTGCCCGAGCACGGCAGCCTGTTCCTGCAGCAGAGCGAGAACTACTGGCGTTTCATCCGCGACGTCGCGTTTCCGGCCTGGCGCAGCTCGGCGAACAGCTGGCGGGGCAACTGGCTCGGTGACCTGACGGCGGGACCCGGCGCGCTCGGTACGGCCGCCGTCAGCGGCGGGTCGGGCCGGGTGGCCGGGCTCGAGATGGCCGGCGTCGAATCCCTGCTGGTTCGCGCGTTTTCTGCGGACACGGGTCTCGTCTCGGCCGACGGCCGGCTGATCATCGAGTTTCCGGAATACGAGGACGTCGCCGCGACGGCACAACCCTGAGTCAGGTCGCCAGTTCCTGCAACGGAATCCCCGCGTCCGCGAGCCGTTCGCTGCGGAGCACCGCGCGGTCGGCGATCAGCTTCTTCGACTGAATGAAATCGCGCGGGGCATTGATCGCATCGACGGCGATCAGGCGACCTTCTTCGAGGTAGAGGCAGGAGAACGAACGTTCCGCCGGGTTGCCGCGTATCACGATGTCGTCGTAGTCCTGAGAAAGTCCCGCGATCTGTAGCTTGAGGTCGTACTGATCCGACCAGAACCAGGGAACCTGGCAGTAGGCGGCGTGCTTTGCGCAGAGATTCGCCGCGGCCGTTTTCGCCTGCTCCAGTGCGTTGTGCACGGATTCGAGCCGCAGCATGCGGCCGTAGATCGCGTTCGGGTGCCGCGTGCAGTCGCCGACGGCGAAGACGTCGGGATCGGCCGTGCGGCAGCGGTCGTCCACGACGATACCGTCGTTCACCTCGAGTCCCGCTGCCGAGGCGAGTTCCGAGTTCGGGACGATGCCGACGCCGATGACGACGAGGTCGGCGGGGATTTCTTCGCCCTCCGTAGTCACGACGGATCGGACCCGCTTCCCGCCGTTCAGGCCGGCCACGCCGGTCGACAGGCGGAGCCTGACGCCCCGGTTCGTGTGTTCGATCTGGTAGAAGTCGGAAATTTCGGGCGAGACGACGCGACTCATCACGCGGTCGGCCATTTCGACGACCGTCACGTCGAGGCCCGCCTGCCGTGCGACCGCCGCGACCTCGAGGCCGATGTATCCGGCGCCGACGATGACCAGCCGCCGGCCGGTTTCCATATCGCCGCGTATGGCATCGACGTCGTCGATACTGCGCAGGTAGTGGACGCGGTCGAGGGCCTCGCCGCCCAGGCGGAGTCGCCGAACGCGCGACCCGAGTGCGAGTACGAGCTTGTCGTAGCCGATGTCTTCGCCGCCGTCGATCGCGAGGCGGCGGGCATCCCGGTGGATCGAGGCGATCGTCGAGCCCAGATGCCGTTCGACGCCGGCGTCGTCGTAGAAGCTCGCGGGTTTGAAGGACAGCTGCTCGACGGACATCTCGCCGGCGAGGAACTTCTTCGACAAGGGCGGGCGCTGATAGGGCAGGTAGGGTTCGTCGCCGACGAGCACGATCCGTCCGTCGAACGCGTGCTGTCGCAGGCTGGCGACGACCTGGCCGGCGGCATGGCCGGCGCCCGCGATGACGATTCGCTTACTCATCGGCACGACTCAGACCGGCACCAGCGGCCAGACGATCGGCAGCAGCACCATCACGGTGACGAATACGACGATCGTCAGCGGCACGCCGACTTTGAGGTAGTCGACGAAGCGATACCCGCCGGGGCCCATGACGAGAATATTGGCCGGATGCGAGATCGGGCTCGTGAAACTGGCCGACGCTGCCATGGCGACGGCCATCATCGCCGTTTCGGGCGCCACGCCGAGGTCCGCCATCGCCGACAGGACGATCGGCGCCATCAGGACGACCAGCGCCGCCGTCGGTATGATCATCGTCGCCATGGCCGTCAGGATATAGAGACCCATGATCACGGGCCACGGTCCGGCGTCGCCGAGCAAGTCCATCACCATCGTGGCGAGGTACTCGGCGGCGCCCGTGTCCTGCATGGCGATCCCGAGCGGCAGCATGCCCGCGATCAGGAAGATCGCCCGCCAGTCGATGGCGCGGTACGCCTGTTCCATGTTCAGGCAGCCCGTCAGGACCATGACCGTGCCGCCGATGACGGCGGCGATCGATATCGGCGCATAGCCCGTCATGACGCTCAACACGACGCCGAGCATGATGGCGGCCGCCAGCGGCGCTCGCCGTGTGTCGGGCGGTTCCTGGCCGAGCGGCGTCAGAATCAGGAAGTCCGAATCGGACGACAGCAGTTGCAGCCGGTCGCGCGGACCGAGGAGCAGCAGCGCGTCGCCGACCTGGAGGCGTTCGTCGGCCAGTTCGGTGCCGACCGTCTCGCCTTCTCGCCAGATGCCGGCGAGTTCGATGCCGTAGCGTTCGCGGAAATTCAGCTCGCCGACGGTGCGGCCGGCGAGGCTGCTGCGCGGATCGAGGGTCGCGTCCATCAGCGTGAGGCGTTCCGACTCGAACGTCGCCGCACTGGCGGGTACCCTGGTATCGATCTCGAGTTCCTGGAGGCCGCGCAGCACGTCGAGGTCGGTATGCTGGCCCTCGATCAGCAGCAGGTCGCCGCCGAGCAGGACCTCGTCGCCGCGCGGCATGATGCGGAGTTCGCCGTCGCGAAAGACGGCCAGCACGCGGAAGTCGAAGACGTCGGCGAGCCGGCTCTTGGCCAGCGTCTCCTCGACGAGCCCGCTTTCCTTCGGCAGCCGCACGACGAACATGCGCTCGTCCGTGTGGTATTCCTCGGCGAGCCGCTCCTCGGAGTAGATCTCGACGGACGAGAAATCGGAGAATTTCTCGAGTTGGGCGAT
>JAKSCZ010000611.1 GCA_022360335.1 Pseudomonadota bacterium | reverse complement strand
CGGCCGTGAGTCCGCCAGGCTTTCTCGAGGGCCGCGAGCGTGCCGGGTACGGCAACCGAGCCGGCGCCGACGAGCGTCGTTATCCCGCCGCCGTAGGCGATGGACACCTCGACCGCGCCGCGCTTTTTCTCGTCATCGGCGAGTCCTTTCCCGGGGACTGCCACATTGCCGTCGATCGTTACCGGATCGGCGTCCGCGCTCCAGATCGTCACGAAGGCGCTGCCGCCCAGCGCACACACGCCGGGCTCGGTGTTGATCGTCAGCAGCGCAGCGGCCAGTGCGCAGTCCACGGCGTTGCCGCCGCCGTCCGCGACCTCTTGCGCGGCGTCTGCCGCGAGCTGCGACGTTGTTGCGACGGCGACCCGGGACACGACTCAGAAGTGAATGACCGAGCGTATGCTCTTGCCCTCGTGCATGAGATCGAATGCCCTGTTGATGTCGTCAAGCGGCATCGTGCAGGTGATGAACTCGTCGATCTTGATGTCGCCGGCCATGTACCGGTCGACCATGCCGGGCAGCTGCGAGCGGCCTTTGCACCCGCCGAACGCCGTGCCACGCCAGACCCGGCCCGTAACGAGCTGGAACGGCCGCGTCGAGATTTCCTGTCCGGCGCCCGCGACGCCGACGATGATCGATTCGCCCCAGCCCTTGTGGCAGCACTCGAGCGCGGAGCGCATGAGGTCGACGTTGCCGACGCATTCGAACGAGTAGTCCACGCCACCGCCCGTCAGTTCCACGATGACGTCCTGGATCGGATGATCGTGATCGCCCGGGTCGACGCAGTCCGTCGCGCCGAGCCAGGTTGCGAGTTCGAATTTGTCGGCATTGACGTCGATGGCGACGATGCGCGCGGCTTTTGCCATCACCGCACCCTGGATTGCGCTGAGGCCGACGCCGCCCAGGCCGAAAACCGCAACGGTCGCGCCGGGTTCGACCCGTGCCGTATTCAGCACGGCGCCGATGCCCGTCGTAATGCCGCAACCCAGCAGGCAGACTGTTTCGAGCGGCGCCTCCTTGCGAATCTTCGCAACGGCGATCTCCGGGAGCACCGTGTACTCGCTGAACGTCGATGTGCCCATGTAATGGAAGACGGTCTTGCCGTTCGACGAGAAGCGCGAGGTGCCGTCCGGCATCACTCCCCGGCCCTGTGTCGCCCGGATGGCCTGGCACAGGTTGGTCTTGCCGGACGTACAGAAATCGCACGCGCCGCATTCGGGCGTGTACAGGGGAATGACGTGGTCGCCGACCGCAACCGACGTAACACCGTCACCGACTTCCTCGACGACCGCACCGCCCTCGTGACCGAGCACGGCGGGAAAAATGCCTTCGGGATCCTCGCCCGACAAGGTAAACGCGTCGGTGTGACAGACGCCCGTCGCCACGTTGCGCAGCAGCACCTCGCCGGTCCTCGGCCCTTCGAGGTCGAGCACCTCGATTTCCAGCCGCTTGCCTGCTTCCCAGGCGACGGCGGCACGTGTCTTCATCGCGCACCCCACGTTCGTTCCACTGCTGCGACATGGTCGCACAAGTTCACCCGGGGTTCATGTGCCCGGGTCCGATCCGCCGGTGCGCCGGCTTTTTTTGCGCGCGCGACTCCTGTAAAAGACGACTCATGGACCTCTACGAACTCCGCCGGAATCTGTCCGACATCGATCGCCGCCTCGTCGAACTGATCGCCGAGCGTCAGAAGATCGTGGGCGCGATCGGCCGGAGCAAGAGAGCGACCGGAACCGGCACGCGCGACTACCAGCGCGAGAAGGACGTGCTCGACATGGGACGCGCCCAGGCCGTCGAACTCGGTGTCGACCCGGACCTGATCGAGAACCTGCTGCAGCTCCTGATTCGCACCTCGCTCGAGAGCCAGGAGCGCGACCGTGTGGTCGCCGAGGGCAAGGGAGACGGACGCGAGGCGCTCGTGATCGGCGGCGCGGGCGAGATGGGCCGCTGGTTTGCCGATTTCTTCGCGTCCCAGGGTTTCTCGACCACGATCGCCGATCCGGCGGTCGACGACGGACCGAAGCGCTTCCGGAACTGGACCGATGCCGGGATCGATTTCGACGTCATCGTCGTCGCGGCGCCGCTCGCCGTGTCCGGGCGCATTCTCGCGCAACTGGCGGTGTTGAAGCCGCAGGGCCTGATCTTCGACATCGGTTCGCTCAAGACACCGCTGCGTGACGGGCTGGGAGAGTTGCGCTCGGCGGGTTGCCGCGTCACGTCCCTGCACCCCATGTTCGGCCCCGACACCCGCCTGCTGTCCGGCCGCCACCTGATCTTCTGCGATGCCGGCGACAGCCGGGCCACGGCCGACGCGAAGGAGTTGTTCGCCGCCACGATGGTCGAGCAACTCGACATGGGGCTCGACGATCACGATCGCCTGATCGCGTATGTCCTCGGCCTGTCGCACGCGCTCAACATCGCGTTTTTCACGGCGCTGGCGGAAAGTGGCGAGGCCGCACCCAGGCTCGCCAAGATGTCTTCGACGACGTTCGATTCACAGTTGCTCGTGTCGGCAGCGGTGGCGCGGGACAACCCGCACCTGTACTTCGAAATCCAGAACCTGAACAGGTTCGGTCTCGGGCCTCTGGACGCGCTCTGCGAGGCGGCCCGCCGTATCCGCGAAACCGTGGCGGACGGCGACGAAGCCGCGTTCGTCGATCTCATGCAAAAAGGACGCGATTATCTCGCCACGAGGGGCTGACGGCGCGGCGTCGAAGCAGGAGCTCACGACGCAGCCCTGCGACGAAGACGGTCGACGGCCGGTCGAGCGTGCGGGCTATCGATAGCCTGCGGTGCGAATCCGGCCCATCAGGACGAGGAACAACGGCACGCCGATGGCCGCGGTCAGTGCGCCGACGGGCAACTGCCGCGGCGCCGCGATCGTGCGGGCGAGCGTGTCGGCAGCGACGAGCAATGCGCCCCCGGCCAGCGCGGATGCGGGCAGGACGATACGGTGGTCGGATCCTGCGACGAGGCGCACGAGGTGCGGTACGACGAGGCCGATGAAACCGATGACGCCGGCCGTCGTGACCGACAGCGCCGTGGCGAGCGCGGCAGCCGCGAAGATCAGATAGCGGAAAGCGCGTACGGGCAGGCCGACGATGGCGGCCTGCAGCTCGCCGCGCGCGAGGACGTTGAGGTGTCTTGCGCCGAGCGTGCCGGCGGCGGCGAGCAGGCCGAGGAGAACCAGGCAACGCGCCGGGTCGAACGCGAAACTGAGGTCGCCCATCAGCCAGAAGAGCATGCCCCTGAGATTCCGGTCCGGACTCGTCGCCAGCAGCATCGTCGTCACCGCACCGAACCCCGCCGCCAACACGACGCCGGTGAGCAGGAGGCGCGTCGGCGCCCAGCTTCCGGTTCCGCGGGCGATGGCGAATACCAGCAGCGTCGCCGTCATCGCCCCGGCGAATGCCGCGGCGTCGACGACGATACTGCCCATGCCGAGCGACATTGCGATCAGCGCGGCGACGGCGGCACCGCCGGAGCTGCCGAGGATGTAGGGTTCGGCGAGCGGGTTGCGGAGCAGAACCTGCATGAGCACGCCGGCGATCGCCAAGAGACCGCCGACCGCGAACGCGGTCAGGGCGCGCGGCAGCCGGAGTTCGTTGACGAGCGAGTGGACGCGTTCGGGCGCCGTGCCGCGCAGCGCGCCCCAGACCTCGGCGACGGCGATATCCGCGCTGCCCATCGCCAGCGCCATCGCGAACGCGGCGGCGACGGCGACGAGGAGAACGGCGAGAATGGCGCCGTATCGGGCAACGGGCGACGTCAGGGCGAATCTCCTGGGGCGACGGGCGGCGGATAGTGTAAAGTAATCGGCAGCAGGAGTTTCTTACGGTTGCTATGAGCAACGATTGGATTGACGCCGAGGGCTTCCGGGCCAATGTCGGCATAATCCTCGCGAACGCCGACAACAAGTTGTTGCTGGGCGGTCGCGTGGGTGCAAAAGGCTGGCAGTTTCCGCAGGGTGGCATGCTCGAGGGCGAGGACCCCGAAGACGCCATGTTCCGCGAATTGCACGAGGAAGTCGGGCTCGGGCCCGAAGACGTCGACGTGCTTGGCGTGACCCGGGACTGGCTGCGTTATCGTTTGCCGGACAAGTACGTCCGCAAGCACTCGAAGCCGCTCTGCATCGGCCAGAAACAGCGCTGGTTCATCCTGCGCCTGACGTCCGGCGAGGACCGGGTGCGTTTCGATCTCGCCGACAAGCCCGAATTCGACCGCGCCCGCTGGGTGCCGTTCTGGCGGCCCGTCAACGAGGTCATCTACTTCAAGCGCAGGGTCTACGCGCGCGCGCTGCACGAGCTCGGTCCGCACGTCCATCCGGACGGGCTGCCGCGGCGTCCGCGCTGGTGGCCGCGGCGCTGGCGGGCCGTGTTCGACAAGGACATCGCCAGGGCCGAAAAAAAGGCCCCGGAAGACGCGAATCCGTGACCTGGCGCATTTCCTTGGCCGCGGCGCCCAAGTAACATAAGGTATCCACCCGATCGCGAAGACCGCATATGGCAGTGAGGACGCATCTGCAGACGCACAGCACGGGCCGAACCGTCGCGGTTCGCGTATTCTTCGCGCTGCTGGCGGGAATCGCGGCCTATCTCGTATTCGAATACGGCCGCATCAGCGCGGGCTACGACATCGTGGATGCGGCCAGGGAACGCGGCGCGCTCGAGGAGCGGATCGACGCGCTCAATGAAGAGATTGCCGGGCTCAGGCAGGAGGTGGCATTGCAGGAAACGCATCGCGAGATCGATCGCGAGGCCTACAGGGAAGTCGAGGCGAGCCTCATCGCCCTGCAGGCCAAGATCCAGGAACAACAGGACGCGATCGCGTTCTATCGCGGCATCGTTTCGCCGGCGGACGGCAAGCCCGGCCTGCGCGTGCAGAATCTCAGGCTGACACGCGGTGCGGAAGAACGCGAGTTCAACCTGCGTCTCGTGCTCGTGCAGGCGATGAAGCACGATCGCAAGGTATCGGGCGACGTCGCGGTCAGAGTCGAAGGCAGCGAGGGCGGCGCCGCCAGGACTTATGCGCTGGGTGAGCTCTTGCCGGCGGATGCCGATCGGGACTGGGCGTTTTCGTTCCGCTATTTCCAGGATTTCGACCGGCAGCTCGTCCTGCCCGACGGCTTCACGCCCGAGCGTATTCACGTCGAAGTGCGTTCGCGGACCCGCTCGATCTCGAGCATCGAAGAGAGTTACGCCTGGGCGACGAGCCAGGGATGATTGGAGAATCGGATGTTCGGAAACAGGAAGCAACGTCACCGTATACGCGTCGAGACGCTGATCGGCCCCAACAGCAAGGTCAGCGGCGACGTGCACTTCAACGGCGGCTGCCATATCGACGGCACCGTCAACGGCAACGTGACGGCGGACCCGGATACGGAATCGGCGCTGTCGATCAGCGACATCGGCTCGATCGACGGCGGCGTAACGGTGCCTTATGTCGTGCTGAACGGCATCGTCAAGGGCGACGTCTTCGCGAGTCAACGCGTGGAACTCGGGCCGACGGCGCGAGTCATCGGCAATGTGTATTACAATCTGATCGAAATGGCGATCGGGGCCGAAATCAACGGCAAGCTCGTGCATCAGCCCGAAGGGCAGGTACCGTTGCTCGAGCAGACCCATCGCATCGATGAAGCGGCTGCCGCCGTCAACGAGTAGGCGGCCGCGAGGACAGGCGAAATATGGCTACGGAAACCAGCAGCGCGCCGCAGGCGCCGAACGGCATCGTGTTCACGGACGCGGCGGCGAACAAGGTCAGCGAACTCATTTCGGAAGAAGACAACCCGAACCTCAAGTTGCGGGTGTTCATCTCGGGCGGCGGCTGCTCGGGATTCCAGTACGGCTTCACGTTCGACGAAGACATCGAGGACGGCGACAGCCAGGTCGACAACCAGGGTGTGACGCTGCTGGTCGATCCGATGAGCGTGCAGTACCTGATGGGCGCCGAAATCGACTACAAGGAAGACCTGCAGGGAGCGCAGTTCATCATCCGGAATCCGAATGCACAGACCACCTGCGGCTGCGGACAGTCTTTCACGGCCTGAGGGTGCTCAGCCGGAAATCATCGCGGCCGTAGACCTCGGCTCGAACAGTTTTCACATGATCGTCGGCGAGCTGCGGCACGGGCAGCTCGCGATCCTCGATCGCATCCGCGAGACGGTGCGTCTCGCCGAAGGACTGTCGGACAAAGGCGATATCTCCGCCGACGCGCGGACTCGCGCACTCGACTGCCTTTCCCGGTTCGGGGAGCGCCTGCGCGAGATGCACGCGAACAGCGTCCGTGCCGCCGGGACGAGCACGATCCGCAGGGCGCGCGAAGACACGACGTTCATGGTCGAGTCCGAGGCGGCGCTCGGCCACCCCATCGAGATCGTGTCGGGTATCGAAGAGGCGCGTCTTATCTACAACGGCGTCACCCACAGCCTGCCGCCGACGGACGGTCTCAGGCTCGTCATGGACATCGGCGGCGGCAGCACCGAGCTCATCCTCGGGCAGGGGCCGCAACCGAGGGCGCTCGAGAGCCTGCACATGGGCTGCGTATCGATGACCGAGCGCTTCTTCCCGAACGGCCGGATCACACGGGCGGGTTTCGACAAAGCCCGCGTCGCGGCGCAGCTCGAGCTGCGGCCGGTCAAGGCGTTCTTCCGCGATGCGAACGGCGTCGAGGCGATCGGCACGTCCGGCACGATCCGGGCGACCGAAGCCGTCGCACGCGAGCTCGGCGTCTCCGCAGGCGGTCTGACGCCGGAGATGCTCGACCGGCTGATCGACAAGGTGCTCGAATTCGATACCGTCGCCGAGCTGTCCCTGCGCGGCCTGTCCGAGCGACGCGCACAGGTCTGGCCGGGCGGCCTGTCGATCCTGGCCGAGCTCTTGAACGTCCTGAATATCGACGGCCTGCAGGTATCGGACGGCGCGATGCGAGAGGGCCTGCTGTACGACCTGCTCGGACGACTGCAGCACGAAGACGCTCGTGAGAGGACGGTGCGTTCGATGATGTCGCGCTACCAGGTCGACGAGCGGCAGGCAGGGCGCGTCGCCGGAACGGCGTCCGAGCTGTATGCGCAATGCAAGCACGAATGGGGATTTTCGAAGAAGATCGCCGGCAAGGTCCTGGACTGGGCGGCGCGGCTTCACGAAATAGGCCTCGATATTTCTCACGACGGTTACCAGCGTCACGGCGCATACATCGCAGAGAACGCCGACATGCCGGGCTTCCCGCGCGCCGAGCAACGCTTCCTTGCGGCCTTGATCGGCGGACAGCGCCACCGCATCGACCGCAGGCGATTCGACGTACTGCCGGAGGACTGGCGCGAAGCGGGCCTGCGGCTGCTGATCATCCTGCGTCTCGCCGTGTTGCTGAATCGCAGCCGCAAGGCATCGGTCCGCGCGCCCGTGACGATCGGGGCCAACGACGACGGCATCGACATCGGCTTCGATGCCGACTGGCTGGCCGACAATCCGTTGACGATTGCGGATCTCGAACGCGAGCGGGAGTTCCTGCAACAGGTCGGCTACGAGCTGCACATCCGGTAGGAGCGGCTTCAGCCGCGATTCCCCAGGTAGGAGCGGCTTCAGCCGCGATAGCCGCGATCCCTCCGCCGATCGGGCCTGAAGGCCCTCCTACAGCGGTGTCGTCAACTGCTCGAGGAAGGTCTCCTGCGCCGAGACACGCTCGTCGTCACCGGGGGACAGCCGCCCGTAGCTGCCGTCTCCGTTCAGTACCCATGCCTGGCAGTTATCCGCGAGGAACAGGTCGAGATGGCTGCGGAGCTTCTCCCGCATCGCCTTCTGGCGAATCTCGAAGCAGGACTCGTTGCGCCGGAACAGGTTGCGGTCCATCCAGTCTGCGCTGGAGCAATAGAACTCCTCGTCGCCGTCGTTGAGAAAATAGTAGACGCGCGAGTGCTCGAGGAAGCGCCCCACGATCGAGCGCACGTGGATGTTCTCCGACCGACCCTCGACGCCGGGGCGCAGCGAGCAGATGCCGCGCACGATCAGGTCGATTTTCACGCCTGCCTCCGACGCTTCGTACAACGCGTCGATGATCTTGGTTTCGTTGAGCGAGTTGATCTTGGCGACGATACGGGCGTCTTTCCCGGCCCTTGCGTTGTCGCGCTCGCGGTCGATCTTGCTGATCAGTGCGTCGAACAGCGTAAACGGCGAGGCATACATGCGTTTCAAGCCGCTCGCCTCGGTGAGGCTGGTCAGCTGCAGGAAGAGCTTGTGGACGTCTTCGCCGAGCCGCTGGCTGCACGACAGGTAGCCGTAGTCGGTATAGACGCTGGTCGTCGCGTGATGGTAGTTGCCCGTGCCGAGATGCACGTAGCGCACGAGGCGCCCCTCCTCGCGCCGCACGACGAGCAGCATCTTCGCGTGCGTCTTGAAGCCGACGAGACCGTAGACGACATGCGCGCCGGCCTCCTGCAGGCGGTTGGCAAGTGCAATGTTGGCCGCCTCGTCGAAACGCGCCATGAGCTCGATGACGACGGTGACTTCCTTGCCGGAGCGCGCGGCGGCGACGAGATGATCGATAATGGGTGAATCGGCGCCGGTACGATACAGCGTCTGCTTGATAGCCAGGACGTTCCTGTCTTTCGCGGCGGTGGCAATGAAGTCGATGACGGGCGCGAAAGACTGGTAGGGATGGTGCAGGAGCACGTTCTTCTTCGAGAGAATCTCGAAGATGTCGTCGTCGCTCATCAGTTCGTCGGGCAGGCCCTGAGCGAACGGGGGGTACAGCAGCTCCGGCTTGTCCCTGATGTCGCACACCGTGCTCAGTCGATTCAGGTTGACCGGCCCTTCGACGAGATACATGTCCCGTTCCTGAAGATTGAAGTGATCGAGGAGGAATCCCTGCAGGTCCTCAGGGCATTCATGGCCGATCTCGATCCGTACGGCGGCGCCGTAGCGGCTTGCCTCGAGCTGGCCCTCGAGTGCGCGCACGAGATCGCTGACCTCCTCATCGTCGATGTAGAGATCGCTGTTGCGCGTCACCCGGAACTGGTAGCAGCCATCGACCTTGAGGCCGGGGAACAGGCTGTCCACGTGCACGCGGATGATCGACGACAGGAACACGTAGGTGTGCTCCCCGGGCGCACCCAGGTGCTTCGGCAATTCGATGATGCGCGGCAAGGATCGGGGCGCCTGCACCATGCCCCGGTGCCTGCGGCGCCCGAACGCGTCCCGGCCGTGCAGGCGAACGATGAAGTTGAGGCTCTTGTTCAGGATCCGCGGGAACGGTCGCGAGGGGTCGAACGTCAGCGGCGTCAGTACCGGCACGACCTGTTCGTTGAAGTACTCCTTCAGCCATTGCCGCTGTCCCTCGTTCCAGTCCTCGCTTTGCACGAAGTGCACGCCGGCTGCGGTCAATTCCGGAAACATGGATTCGTTCAGTACGTCGTACTGCTGCCGGACCAGTTTGCGAACTTCCTTTTCCAGTTCCTCGAACACGACCACGGCGGGAATCTTCTCGGGACCCTGCGCCGGAGCGCCGATCTCCATGCGTTGCTTGAGACCGGCCACGCGGATCTCGAAGAATTCGTCGAGGTTGGTGCAGCTGATACACAGGAAGCGGAGCCGTTCGAGCAAAGGGACGTCCGGGTCCAGCGCTTGCGCGAGTACCCGTTTGTGGAACTCGAGCAGGCTGAGTTCGCGATTGATGTAGAGGCTGTCCATGGTTCAGTGTGACTCTGTCGGCGTCAGGGCGAGTGTATCGTGCCGAGTATGACTTTGCGCCCGGCGCCGGTCACACTCGGGAGATTTCCCGTCCGCCCGTTGACGGCGCGCATCGCAAGCCATGCGAAGGCTACGGCTTCGACCCAGTCGGGATCGAGGCCGGCGTCCGCCGTCGTGCCGATCGCCGCTTCCGGAAGCTGGCGGGCGAGGCGGCGCAGCAGGTCCCGGTTGTGCGCGCCGCCGCCGCAGACATAGACCGCCGTAACGCCGGCTGCGTGCCGGCGTACCGCATCGGCTACCGTCGTCGCCGTCAATTCGCCGAGTGTCGCCTGCACGTCGGCCGGGTCCAGTCCCGCGACGTCGTGTTGGTACAACCAGTCGAGGTTGAAATCTTCGAGCCCGGTGCTTTTCGGCGGCTCGAGCCGGAAATAGCCGTGGTCCAGCAGGCGCGCGAGCAGATCCTGCCGGCAGGTGCCGGTTGCGGCCCAGCCGCCGTCCCGATCGAAGGCCTCGTTGCGATGTGTCCGTGTCCACGCGTCGAGCAACGTGTTCCCCGGACCCGTGTCGAAACCGGTCACGGGGAGGCCGTCCGGGGCGAGGATCGTGACGTTGGCGATGCCGCCGAGGTTGAGGATGACGCGACAATCGCCGCTGCGGCCGAACAGCCAGTCGTGGAACGGCGGGACGAGCGGAGCGCCCTGGCCGCCCGCTGCGATATCGGCACTGCGGAAGTCGGCGACCGTCGTGATACCGGTGCCGCCTGCGATGACGTCCGGGTTGCCGATCTGGAGCGAGTAGGGCCTGATCGCGCCGGGCTGATGGCGGAGCGTCTGGCCGTGGCTTCCGATCGCGGCGACGTCGCCGCGGGTCGCGCCGCCGTGCTCGAGCAACTCGATCGCCGCATCGCGAAAATGCGCGCCGACCTGACGGTCGAGCGAGCCGATGTCGTGGATCGGCTGATCGACGGGCGTCGTTACGGCACGCCGCAGCGCATGTCGCAAGATGTCGGGATAAGGCCGCGTGAGGGTCGCGAGCACGTTCACCGCCGCCTCGCCGAACTCGACGAGCGCGCCGTCGATGCCGTCCATGCTGGTGCCGGAAATCAACCCGATGTAACAAGCGGGCATCGGGGCTACCGGGCGTGCAAATCGATCGACGCGACGCGGGTTTGCTTGAAGCGCTCGAGTTCTTCGAGGATCGGCGCCGCCTCGGCGAGGAACCGTTCGCGGTATTCCTCGGCGATCGGCTCTGCGTCGGGCAGCGCCACGGTGCGCGGGTTTCGATGCACGCCGTTCAGCCGGTACTCGTAGTGCAGGTGATTTGCCGTAGCGAGCCCGGTCATGCCGACGTAGCCGATCGTCTGGCCCTGGCGCACCCGTGTTCCGAGCCGGGCTTTCGCGTTGAAATTCGACATGTGGGCATACAAGGTCGTGATGTTGCCGCCGTGCTGCAGAATGACGGTCTTGCCGTATCCGGACTTGGTGCCGCGGAAGATGACCTTGCCGTCGCCGGCCGCCTTGATCGGCGTGCCGCGCGGCGCCGCGTAATCCACGCCGCGGTGCGCGCGGATCGTGTTCAGGATCGGGTGGCGCCGCCGCGGGTTGAAGTTCGAGCTGATGCGCGTGAAATCGACCGGGGCGCGGATGAAGGCCTTGCGAACGCTGTCGCCCGTCGGTGTGAAGTACTCGGTGTCGCCGTTCTTGTCGCGGAAACGGATCGCCCGAATCTGGCGTCCGTTGTTGTTGAACTCGGCTGCGACGATCTCGCCGTCGGTGACGAACTCGCCGTCCTGCCAGATTTCCTCGAATTGCACGTAGTAGTTGTCGCCCTGGCGAATATCGAGGATGAAATCCACGTCCCAGGCGAAAATGCCGGCTACGTTCATGATCGTCCTGTCGGACAGGCCGGCCTGTGCCGCGCTTTCGAACAGCGACGTTTCGATGACGCCGTAGGC
Source organism: Pseudomonadota bacterium (assembly GCA_022360335.1). GTDB lineage: Bacteria > Pseudomonadota > Gammaproteobacteria > Steroidobacterales > Woeseiaceae > UBA1847. The sequence continues at coordinate 560 of JAKSCZ010000611.1, read as the reverse complement.
GTGCCGCTTGCGAAGCTCGATGGGGCGGTCCACGATCTCGGCCGCGAAGCCCTGTCCGGTACGCTGAATCTGCAGAGCGCTCGTCAGCCCGAGTGCCGAATACATGCTGACGATGCTGCCCTCGTCGTGTTCGACCTCGAACGCATCGCCGGGCTTGATGCTCCGGAACCGCTTTTTGGCCTCGTCGAGTCGCGCGATCGCGAGCAACTCGGCGACGTCGAGTGCATTCTCGCGAAAGAGTTTTTCCATCGTGTCGCCGCGACCGACCCTGAGCGTAATCTTGTCGAATCCGGATTGCGGCGGGGCAGCGGCCTCGGGTGCGGGCATTTCGCCTGCAATGTCGCGGGCGTCCCGGTCGCCGCCGCCTGGCGGCGGCGCGTCGGCCGCGACCATGACGGGCGTCTCCGGTTTGGGACGCGGCGGTGCGTCGCTGTCGGCTATCCTGAGTATCGCGACGACGACGAGGGGGAGTACCAGGCCCGCTGCGAACCATTGAAGGGCTTTGGATTTGGCAGGTTTCCCGGCGGCAGAATGCTTGTAATCGTGGAGTAATGGGCTTG
>JAKSCZ010000531.1 GCA_022360335.1 Pseudomonadota bacterium | reverse complement strand
GGCGAGCGTTGCCTGTTCGCCGGGCAGGGCGGCACGGTCGGCCACATCACGATCTGTGACGATGTCGTCATCGGCGCCAAGTCCTGGGCGTCCAAGGACATCACGGAGCCCGGGACCTACCTGGCGAGTTTCCCGGCCGAGCCGGCGAAAGACTGGATGAAACGGGTCGGCCGTTTCCGGCGCCTCGCGGCGCTGCAGGAGCGGGTCGGCAAACTGGAAAAAAAATGATTCATGCTACTGCCATCGTCTCGGAGAAGGCGACCGTCGCCGGCGACGTCGAGATCGGCCCGTATTCGATTATCGGTGACGACGTCGAGATCGGGAGCGGTACGAGGATCGACAGTCACGTCGTCATCAAGGGTCCGACCACGATCGGCCGGGACAATCGTATCTACCAGTTCGCCGCGCTCGGCGACGATCCGCAGGACAAGGCCTACGGCGGCGAGCCGACCCGGCTCGTGGTCGGGGATCGCAATACGATTCGCGAATACGTGACGTTCAGCCGAGGCACGGCCAAGGACCGGGGCGTGACGACCGTCGGCGACGACAACTGGATCATGGCGCACTCGCACGTCGCGCACGACTGTGTCGTCGGTGACAACGTCGTCATGGCGAACAACACGGCGCTGGCAGGGCACGTGTACATCGGCGATTGGGTGATCTGCGGCGGCAATTCGGGTGTCCACCAGTTCTGCAAAATCGGCGCGCACGCGTTCCTCGGCATGTTCTCGGCAGTCAACCGGGACATCCCGGCGTACTCGATGGTCTCGGGGCAACCCGCCGTCCTGCGCGGTATCAACAGCGAGGGATTGAGGCGCCGCGGATTCGCAGCGGAGCAGATTCGCAACATCAAGCGCGCCTATCGCATCGCGTTTCGCAGCGGCAGGAAGCTCGCCGACGCGCTGGAAGAGATCGAGGCGCTCGCGGCCGGGCAGCCCGAACTCGACCCGTTTCTCGATTCGCTGCGTTCCTCCGAGCGCGGTCTCGCACGCTAGGGGCAGCGCATGAGGATCGGGCTCGTTGCGGGCGAAGCATCCGGTGACGTGCTCGGCGCCGGGCTGATCCGGGCGATCCGCTCACGCTGCCCCGACGCGACCTTCGAGGGCGTGGCCGGTCCGGCCATGGTCGAGGCGGGGTGCGCGCAATGGGAGCCTGCCGAGACGCTGGCCGTCATGGGGTTCGTCGAGCCGATCCGGCACATACCCCGCCTGCTCGGCTTGCGCCGCGATCTGGTTCGCCGCTGGACGCAATCGCGTCCCGCCGTCGTGGTCGGTATCGATGCGCCCGATTTCAATCTCGGCCTCGAAACGAAGCTTCGCAGGGCCGGCGTCAGGACCGCCCACTTCGTCAGTCCGACGATCTGGGCGTGGCGCCCGGGCCGG
>JAKSCZ010000655.1 GCA_022360335.1 Pseudomonadota bacterium | reverse complement strand
GAGATGTTCGTCTTCGCGGACATCATGGTCATCTTCCTTGCCGTCATGCTCGCCGACGTGCTGTTGCTCGATCTCTTCAACACCTTTGCTCTGCCGACGTCGACGACCGTGTCCATCGTTTTCGAACTGCTCGGGGCCTCCATGGCCGTCGCATTTCTGCTCGTCACCGGCGATCCCGACGGCAGCAGCCTGCTGGCGTACGTCAACGTAGAGCGGGCGACGATCATCATCGCCGGCATCGGAATATCCGTCGTCGTCGCGTTCGTCGTCGGTACCGCCGTGCAGTTCTTCTCCCGCCTCGTCTTCACGTTCGAGCAAAAGAACCACACGGTCGCGATACGCGTTACCTGGAGTGCGCTCGCATTTACGGCGATCAGCTACTTCCTGCTCATCAAGGGGCTCAAGGGCGCCGCATTCGTCAGCGGCGACGTGTTGGCGTTTGTCCAGGCCAACACGGTATGGCTCATGGCCGCTTCGTTTGCGTTCTGGACGGCCGTGATGTGGCTGCTGAATCGCTTCGGCGCCGACGTGCTGGCGATCGTCGTTCTCGGCGGTACGTTCTCGCTGGCCCTGGCGTTCGCCAGCAACGACCTCGTCAACTTCATCGGCGTCCCGCTCGCGGGTCTGTCGTCGTGGCAAGCCTGGTCGGCCAGCGGCGTCGCTCCGGATCAGATGACGATGGAAGCGCTGATGCAGCCCGTGCAGGGCAACACGCTGATCCTCGTCGGCGCCGGCGCGGTCATGGTGACGACGCTCTGGCTGTCCTCGAAAGCCCGTTCCGTGACCCAGACCGAGGTCAATCTGGGCCGTCAGGACGACGGCGCGGAGCGTTTCCGGCCGGGTCCCGTGTCGAGGGGCATCGTCAGGACGTTCATCGCGACCGGCGAAGCCGTGGCGCAAGGGGTCCCCAAGCAATGGCGAACGGGCCTGGCCGACCGCTTCGCGAGGGAAAAGGCCCGGACCTTCGATCTCCAACGACCGGCGTTCGACACGCTGCGTGCGTCGGTCAACCTGACCGTCGCCAGTATCCTGATCGTGTTCGCGACGTCGCTGAAGCTGCCGCTGTCGACGACGTTCGTCAGTTTCATGGTCGCGATGGGAACGTCGCTGGCCGACCGCGCCTGGGGCCGCGATTCGGCCGTGTACCGCGTTGCCGGCGTCTTCAGCGTCATCGGCGGCTGGTTCGTCACCGCGGTCGCCGCGTTCACGATCGCCGCCGTCTTCGCGCTGTCGATCCGGACGTTCGGCACGCCTGCCGTCGTCGTGCTCGTCGCCGCGGCCGTTCTCGCGCTCATCCACACGCACCGCTATCACGCGAGGAAGTCGCAGATGGAGCAGCTGATGCGGGTCGCGAGTCCCGATACGATGGACAAGGACGCGCTGACGCTGCGGCGGCACTTCGTCGACTCGTTGCACTACAACGCCGACGTGCTCGACCGGGTCCTGCGTATCCTCATAAAACGCAAACGCAAAGGCGCAAAAAAGCTGCAGTTGGCGCTGAGGGCCGACGTCGAGGCGACCCGCGATACCGAGAACGAGTTCGTACGACGACTGAACCGCGTCCAGCCGAAGATCGAGCCCTGGCTCATGAACCAGCTCGACGTGCTGTCCTGTGAACGGGACCTCCTGCAATCTGCGACCGCGCTGGCCGAGCTTGCGGGCGAACACGTGCTCAACGAGCACAGTCCGCCGACGGAGAAGGTTGCGGAAAGTCTGCTGAAGCTGCGCCGGCTGTTCCGCAATGCGTTCGCCGACCTCGCCGGAACCGGCGTTCCCGCCGACCAGCGTGCCAGCCATACGCCGATCCAGGCGATCGACGACGAACTCGGCGAATTGACCCGATTTGTCCTCGAAGATCTCTACTCCGGAGACAAATCGACCCGCAACACGTCCTTAATGTTGGGGATCGTTCTCGAAATGCGCGATCTCCAGCGGGAGCTGGAGCGCGCCGCGGAGTGGTAGCCGGAGGTTTCGTCGATTCAGCTATAGACGTTGGCCAGTGAATGTATATACACTGGTATCCGCGTGGACGATCAGATAACAACAAGCTCCGTCCGCCTGGAGAGAAAGCGCCGCGGCAAGCACGGTCGGGTGGCCGGATCAACGGCCGCCGT
>JAKSCZ010000616.1 GCA_022360335.1 Pseudomonadota bacterium | reverse complement strand
TGTTTGATGACGGCGCCCAGTGCGACGTCGCCGAGCGTCTGACCCCCGAGATCGAGCTTGGTGACCAGGCCGTCGAGCGCAGCCGTCATCAGGTCCTTGTTCGAGCATTGCCGGTACGCGGAATGCGACCGGCAAAAGGGAATCCTCGAACCGCCCACCACCGCAACCCGGATGGCACGCCCGTCGTGCAACATTTTTCAGCCTCCGTTCCTGTTCAAGGGGCGCCGCAACTTTACACCATTGAAGGACTTGACCGTAGGTTAAGATGCCGCCATGACGACGGCTCGGCTCACGGAATGGAAGACACAGTCGGCGGCGATCGCCCGCCTGGCCGGCCCCCTCGTGATCAACAATCTCGCCGTCGCCGGCATGGGTTTCGCCGATGCGGTCATGGCCGGGCGCCTCGGCGCGAAAACGCTGGCGGCGGTCGCCGTCGGCAGCAGCACCTGGTTTCTCGCATTCACGGTGGGTCTCGGCATACTGATGGCGATCTCGCCGATCGCGGCGCAACTCCATGGCGCGGGTCGCCGCAGGAAGATCGGCCGCTATACGCGGCAGGGACTGTACTTCGCGCTCGCGCTCGGTATACCGCTGATCTACGCCGGCCAGTACGCGGTCGAGCCCGCGCTGACCGCGATCGGCATCGATCCCGGCTTCCGGGACCTCACCGTCGGCTACACGAAGGCCATCCTGTTCGGCGCGCCGGGCATGTTCATGTTCCTCGCGCTGCGCTTCACGACCGAGGGCATCGGGCACACGCGACCGATCATGTACTCGTCGATCTTCGCGCTCGCATGCAACGTCTTCCTGAACTGGGTGTTCATGTACGGCAATCTCGGTGTCCCGGCGATGGGCGCCCGAGGCTGCGGCATCGCCAGCGCGATTTCGATGTGGCTGGTCATGATCGCCCTCGCCGGGTACGTCGTCGTCAGCCCGAGGTACCGCGAACTCGGAATCTTCTCGCGGTTCGCGCCGCCGCGGCCCGGCGTGCTCAGGGAGATCGTCGTACTCGGCATCCCGATCGCGGTCACGATCACGGCGGAGGCCGGTTTGTTCAACGCGGTCTCCATACTGGTCGGGACGCTCGGTGCGACGATCACGGCCGCGCACCAGATCGCACTCAACTTCGCGGCGACCCTGTTCATGGTGCCGCTGGGCCTGAGCTCGGCCGCGACCATCCAGGTCGGCCAGCTCATCGGCGCCGAGGATTACGAGAGGGCCCGGATCGCGGGGGCTGCCGGCATCGGCTTGTGCGGGAGCTTCATGACGGCGTCGGCCGTCTTCCTGCTCGTTTTCCGCGACGCCGTGGTCAGCCTGTACACCGACGACCCGGCCGTGCTCGGCATCGCCCTGAGCCTGCTCGCAATGGTCACGATCTTCCAGATCGCGGACGGCGTGCAGATCGGCGCGGCGGCGGTGCTGCGCGGTTACAAGGACACGCGCTACGCGATGGTCATCAACGTCTTCGCCTACTGGGTCATCGCGTTCCCGTTCGCCTACATGGCGGCGAAGGTGTGGCGCTCGCCGCCGAACACGATCTGGGCCTCGTTCGTCGTCGGTCTGACGATCGCGGCCACTCTGCTGACGTGGCGCTTCGTCCGCCTGTCGAGGGTGCGCGGCTAGGCGCGCTGCCCGAAGTCCGGACCGTCGCCGGCGAGGTATTCGTCCTCTTCGGGCGTGTTCTCGCGTCCGAGCAATTCGTTGCGGTGCGGGAAACGCCCGAAGCGGTCGATGATGTCGCGGTGCAATTCGGCGAACTGCGCGACCGTCAGGAAGGTCTCCCGGTATGTGGGGGACACGGACCCGGCGAGCTTTTCGAACAACTCGACCGATTTCGCCTGGACCTTGCGCGATTCGGCGTGCTGCAGCGGCATGTAGAAGAACACGCGCTGAATCGGTGCGAGCCCGAGGTCTTTCTTTTCCATCGCGCCCTCGACACACAGTTTGAGCGCGAGCTTGTCCATCGAAAACGCTTTCTCCGTATTGCGATGGATGTTGCGGCGAAACTGATCGATCAGCAGGATCAGCGCAAGGCGGCCGCGCGGCTCGGAGGCCCAGTGATCGAGCCTGCCCCTGCAGGCCCGGTCGACGTCGTCGGCGAATTCCTCCTCGATCTCCCTGTCGAAGACCGGATCTTCGCCGAACCAGACGTCCATGCGCCGGTCGATCTGCGGCGCCGTCAGCTCCCGCTTCTCGAACCAGAATGCCAGTATCTCCCCGATACGCGCCCGATCCTCGTCGGTGAGCGTGGCGGCTTTGCTTTCGCCGGGCGGTTTGACTGACATAAGCGGGAACCCCGTCGGCATTCGGGCGGATGCGGCCGATGTCGCCGGTAGACTGTATCAAGTCGGGCGGCGCAGGTGGTTTCCGGCGCAACCAGTGCGACGCTTGCGGCGTTGTCCTATACTGATCGGTTCACGGCGTTCTGCGCCACCTCTTGATTGACAACGATATTGGGGACCGCCTGGAGCGATCCCCAGGGTACGCATGACCGAGCGAACGGCAAACACGCTGCTGGACCCGGGCCTGCACCGGGACAGCTGCGGATTCGGGCTCATCGCCAACCTCGACGACCTGCCGAGCCACTGGGTCGTCAGGACGGCGATCGACGCGCTCGCCCGGCTGACGCATCGGGGCGCCGTCGCGGCGGACGGCAAGACCGGCGACGGCTGCGGTCTGCTGATGAAATTCCCGGAGTCGTTCCTGCGCAGCGTCGGCACCGGGCTCGGGTTCGAGCTCGGCAAGCGCTTCGCCGCGGGCACGGTATTCCTCGCCCGGGACGCAGCCGACAGCGAGCGGGCGCGCCGCACGATTTCGACGGCGATCGGCGAATTCGGCCTGCAGGTCGCGGGCTGGCGCGAGGTGCCGACCGATCCGGCGGCCTGCGGCGAGCAGGCGCTGGCGACACTGCCGCGCATCGAACAGGTGTTCGTCAATGCGCCCGACGAAATGCCGCGCGGCGTGTTCAATCGCAAGCTGTTCCTGGCGCGGCGGCGTGCCGAGAAGCGTCTCGGCGACGGCGATACCTACGTCGCCAGCCTGTCGTCGGTCACGATCAGCTACAAGGGCATGGTCATGCCCGCGGCGCTCCCCGAGTTCTACCCGGACCTCATGGACGAACGCATGGAGTCGTCGGTGTGCGTTTTCCACCAACGCTTCTCCACCAACACACTGCCCGAGTGGAAGCTTGCGCAGCCGTTCCGTTTCCTGGCGCACAACGGCGAGATCAACACGATCCAGGGCAACCGCAACTGGGCGATGGCGCGGGCGAAGAACTTCATCTCGGACAATCTCGAGGACATCTCCGATCTCGATCCGGTCATCTCGTTGACGGGCTCGGATTCGTCGAGCCTCGACAACATGCTCGAGGTTCTGCGAGCGGGCGGCATGGACGTCATCCAGGCCATGCGTATCCTGATTCCGCCCGCGTGGCAGACGGTCGACAGCATCGACCCGGACGTGCGTGCGTTCTATGAGTTCTGGGACGGCCACCAGGAACCCTGGGACGGTCCCGCCGGCATCGTGCTGACCGACGGGCGCTATGCTGCCTGCCTGCTCGACCGCAACGGCCTGCGCCCGGCGCGCTACGTCATCACGAGAGACCGGCACCTGACGGTCGCTTCCGAGGTCGGCGTCTACGACTACGACGAGAAAGACGTCGTCGAGAAGGGCAGGCTCGGCCCGGGACAGATGCTCGCGGTCGACCTCGTCAACGGTACCCTGCTCGACAACGACGAGATCCATGACATCCTCAAGACGCGCGCGCCGTACAAGAAGTGGCTGAAGAAGGGCGTCCGCTATCTCGATTCGATGCTCGTCGATACCCGCATGGCGGCCGAACCGTTCGACGAAGAGACGCTGGCGATCTACCAGAAGATGTTCAACCTCTCGCGCGAGGAACTGAACGAGGTCGTTGCCGTCCTGGCGAAGGCCGAGATGGAAGCCGTCGGCTCGATGGGCGACGACACGCCGATGGCCGTGCTGTCGCGGAAGATCCGTTCGCCGTTCGACTATTTCCGCCAGCAATTCGCACAGGTCACGAACCCGCCGATCGACCCGCTGCGCGAACGCATCGTCATGTCGCTGCAGACCAATGTCGGCGGCGAGGCCAACCTGTTCGACATCGGTCCGAAACACGGCGAACAGGTCATCATCAACTCGCCGGTCCTCTCGCAGGCCAAGCTCAGGCAGCTGCTCGGTCCCGACATGTTCGAGGACAGCCACGCGTTCGTCGATCTCAACGTCGACGAGCACTTCAGCCTCTCCGAAGCGCTGGATGCGATCTGCACGCAGGTCGAGCAAGGCGTGCGCGACGGCAAGCTGCTCGTGATGCTGTCGGACCGCTATCTCGAGAAAGGCAAGCTGCCCGTGCACGCGTTGCTCGCGACGGGCGCCGTACACCACCATCTCGTCGCAACGGGCCTGCGGTGCGATTGCAACATCATCGTGGAGACGGGCGTCGCGCGCGATGCGCACCATATTGCATGCCTGATCGGCTACGGCGCGACGATGGTCTATCCGTACCTCGCCTACCAGTCGCTGCACGACATCGCGACGCGCGGCAACATCGACAGGCAGCAACAGCTCGGCCGCAGCTACCGCCGCGGCATTCGCAAGGGCTTGTTCAAGATCATGTCGAAGATGGGCATCTCGTCGATCTCGAGCTATCGGGGCGCGCAGCTGTTCGAAATCGTCGGACTCTCCGACGAGATCGTCGGGCGTTGCTTCAAAGGCACGACGTCGCGGATACAGGGTTCGAACTTCGACGACCTGTGGAGCGATCAGAAACGACTGGCGGCGAGCGCCTGGGAGCCGCGCGAGCCCATCGAGCAGGGCGGGCTGTACAAGTACGTGCACGGCGGGGAGTATCACTGCTTCAACCCCGACGTCGTCACGAGCTTGCAGGCGGCGGCGCGAACCGGGGACTATTCGCAGTACGAGGAGTACGCGAAGCTGGTCAACGAACGCCCGGTCGCGACACTGCGCGATCTCATGGACGTCAGGCCGGCCGGCGAACCGATTCCGCTCGATACGGTCGAGCCCGTCGAGAACATCCTGCCGCGCTTCGACAGCGCCGGCATGTCGCTGGGTGCGTTGTCGCCCGAAGCCCACGAAGCGCTCGCGATCGCGATGAACCGCATCGGCGCACGCTCGAATTCGGGCGAAGGCGGCGAGGACCCGTCGCGCTACGGCAACGAGCGTACGTCGAAGATCAAACAGGTCGCCTCCGGACGTTTCGGCGTGACGGCGGAGTATCTCGTCAACGCCGAGGTCATCCAGATCAAGATCGCGCAGGGCGCCAAGCCCGGCGAAGGCGGCCAGTTGCCGGGCCACAAGGTCAACGAGATGATCGCGAAGCTCCGGTACGCGAAGCCGGGCGTCGGACTGATTTCCCCGCCGCCGCATCACGACATCTATTCGATCGAGGATCTCGCGCAGCTCATCTTCGACCTCAAGCAGGTCAACCCGGAGGCGCTGGTCTCCGTGAAGCTCGTCGCCGAGCCCGGCGTCGGCACGATCGCGGCCGGCGTCGTCAAGGCCTATGCCGACCTGATCACGATCTCGGGCTACGACGGCGGCACGGGTGCGAGCCCGCTGAGTTCGGTGAAGTACGCGGGCAGTCCGTGGGAGCTCGGGCTCGCCGAGACGCATCAGGTGCTGAGATCGCAGGACATGCGTCACCAGGTGCGCCTGCAGACCGACGGCGGCCTCAAGACGGGTCTCGACGTCGTCAAGGCCGCGATGCTCGGCGCGGAGAGTTTCGGCTTCGGCACGGGACCCATGGTGGCGCTCGGCTGCAAGTACCTGCGCATCTGTCATCTCAACAACTGTGCGACGGGCGTCGCGACGCAGAACGACGTGCTGCGCAGCGAGTATTTCATCGGCTTGCCCGAGATGGTGATCAACTTCTTCCGCCTCATCGCCGAAGAAGTTCGCCGCCTGATGGCGGAGCTCGGCATTCGCGATTTCGACGATCTGATCGGCCGCTCGGACCTTCTCGAACTCAGGGAAGGCGAGAGCGCACGCCAGGCGCGGCTCGACCTGAGCCCGATCGTCTCGAGCGACGGTCTGGCGAAAGACGCACCGCAATTCTGCACCGACCCGAGGAACGATCCGTTCGACAAGGGCGAACTCGCCGAGGAGATGGTCGAAACCTGTCTGTCGGCCATCGAGAACAAGGAAGGCGGGCGCTTCGGTTTCGAGGTGCGGAACTTCAACCGTTCGATCGGCGCGCGACTGTCCGGGGAGATTGCGCGGCGCCACGGCAACGACGGCATGATCGACGCGCCGCTCGACATCCTGTTGCGAGGCACGGCAGGCCAGAGCTTCGGCGCATGGAACGTATCGGGCCTGAACTTGACGCTCGAGGGCGACGCCAACGACTACGTCGCGAAGGGTATGGGCGGCGGCCGCATCGTCATCCGCCCGCCCGAAGGCACGACCTATGTGGCGCGCGACACGGCGATCGTCGGCAACACGTGCCTGTACGGCGCCACGGGCGGCGAGCTGTTCGCCGCGGGGCGCGCCGGCGAACGATTCGCCGTTCGTAATTCGGGCGCGACGGCCATCATCGAAGGCTCCGGCGATCACTGTTGCGAGTACATGACCGGCGGTGTCGTCGTCGTGCTCGGCAAGACGGGCGTCAACTTCGGCGCGGGCATGACGGGCGGTTTCGCCTACGTGCTCGACATCGATCGGGACTTCGTCGATCTCTACAACCACGAGCTGATCGATATCCACCGGATCTCCTCCGAGAACATGGAAGCGCACCTGCACCACCTGCGCGGGCTGATCCTGTCGCACGTCGAGCTGACCGACAGCGCGTGGGGCGAGGCGATCCTCGAGGACTATCGGACCTACCTGCCGAAATTCTGGCTGGTCAAGCCCAAGGCGGCGGAGCTCGGTTCGCTGATCGAGGCGCTGAGGAGGGCGGCGTAATGGCGAAGCATCCGCTGCAGTTTCTCGAAGTGCCGCGCAGGGACCCCGAGAAGGAACCGGCCGAAGAGCGCATCCAGCACTACGGCGAGATCTACGGGCACTACGACGGTGCGAGCGCCGCGGCGCAGGCCGGCCGCTGCCTCGACTGCGGCAATCCGTATTGCGAGTGGAAGTGCCCGGTACACAACTACATTCCGAACTGGCTCAAGCTGATCGAGGAGGGCAAGCTGTTCGAGGCGGCCGAGCTCAGCCATCAGACCAACTCGCTGCCCGAGATCTGCGGCCGTGTCTGTCCGCAGGACCGCTTGTGCGAGGGCGATTGCACGCTCGACGACGCCAACGGTGCGGTGACCATCGGCAGCATCGAGAAGTACATTACGGACGAGGCCGTCGCGCAGGGCTGGCGTCCGGACATGTCGAGCGTCGAGGACACGGGCAAGCGCGTCGCGATCGTCGGCGCAGGTCCCGCGGGTCTCGGGGCGGCCGACGTGCTCGCGCGAAACGGTATCCGCTCGGTCGTGTTCGACGCCTACCCCGAGATCGGCGGACTGCTGACCTACGGCATCCCGCCGTTCAAGCTCGAGAAACGCGTGGTCAGGACGCGCCGCGAGATCCTCGAAGGCATGGGCGTGCAATTCGTGTTGGATACGCACATCGGAGAGGACAAACCGTTCGCCGAGCTGCTCGACGGATTCGACGCGGTGTTCCTCGGCATGGGCACCTACGAATACGTCAAAGGCGCATTCCCGGGCGAGGACCTGCCGGGCGTGTACGATGCGCTGCCGTACCTCGTCGGCAACGCCTATCGCGAACTCGGCCACGACGAGACGGACGCGCCTTACATCGACCTCGAGGACAAGGTCGTCGTCGTGCTCGGCGGCGGCGACACGGGCATGGACTGCAACCGCACGGCGGTCCGCCAGGGCGCGGCGAGCGTGACCTGTGCCTATCGCCGCGACGAGGAGAACATGCCGGGCTCACGCCGGGAGGTCGCGAACAGCAAGGAAGAGGGCGTCGCGTTCCTGTTCAATCGCGCGCCGCTCGAAATCCTGGGCGACGGGAGCGGCGTGACGGGCGTCCGGGTGATCGAAACGAAGATGGGCACGCCGGGCGCCGACGGCCGGCGCCGCCCCGAGCCGGTCCCCGGCACGGAAACGCTGCTGCCGGCCGACGCCGTCGTCATCGCGTTCGGCTTCCGCCCGAACCCGGCCGACTGGTTCGCGGATTTCGACATCGACACGCTCGATTCGGGCCGCGTGCTCGTCAAATCGATGGGCGCAATCCCCTACCAGACCAGTAACCCGAAAGTTTTCGCCGGCGGCGACATGGTGCGCGGTTCCGACCTCGTCGTCACAGCCGTGCACGAGGGCCGCGAGGCCGCGAAAGGCATCGCGAAGTTTCTGGGGGTTTAACGGCTATGAACTACGGACGATCGAGGTGATCGTCCGCCATTCTCCCCGCTATGGACGATCACTCAATCGTCTATTGGTCGAGCGGCTTCTTCATCTCAGCCATAGCTGAACACGTCGAGTTTGTTGCCATCCAAGTCGCGGAAGTAGGCTGCGTAAAAGCCTTCGCCACCTTCGGCGCGCAAGCCAGGAGGGCCTTCGTCGGAACCGCCGAGTTCAATTGCCTTCTTGTAGATCCGATCGACTTGGTCATGCGAATCGGCCGCAATGCCGGCCATCACGCCATTCCCCACAGTTGCCGGTTGACCATCGTAGGGCCTCATTATGCAGAGCATCGGTTTATCCATTGCTGCGGCCCATGCATAGCCTCGCTCGCCAAACTCCATCATGCGGGTGACGCCCATTTCCGCAAGCAGTTCGTCGTAGAACGACGCGGCGCGAGCGAGGTCATTGGTACCAAGAACAACATATCCAATCATCGGGATCTCCTTCGGGCGTAGTAGCTGTGTTTGATTGTCAACCTGGCGACTTGCACCTGACGGCTGCTTCTTGCCGATGAATCGGATTTCTCAACTGCCCGGCCAATTCATGCCGCCAAACATATCGGACATTGGGTGTTGTGCTCCGAAATGATGAGCACACGATCATCGCTAACGCCGTAGTACGTAACGAATCGCCCAAACACAAAGTGAAGCCACACCAAAGCAAAGATTCGTCAGGTCGTAGTCCATTGTTGGAGCATATCCTTTTCGCGTTTCCGCGGAAACGCCGTCAAGACCGACTCTCGAATATCACGGACACCGCATAGTCGTAGTCCATCGTCTCGCCCGCGAAGTACTTCGACGCGCACGACTCGCTGTCGATGTCGCGATCTTCGTACTTGCGGTACATCCACGCCAGGGCTTCTTCGAGCGTCGTGCTTTCGTTCCCGGGCTGCTCCTCGAGGCGTTCCCCATGCCGGTCCTCGAACCGGACCTCGCCGTCGCGCGCCCACAGCATGCGGCGAATGGCCGGCGGGATGATCCTCGATTTACGGCCGATACTCAGTGGTTCGCCGTGCTCACACTCGGTGATCTCGACCTTGCTGCAGTCGCACCTGATTCGTTCCAATGTTCCCGCGGAAACATCCGGCGATGGGCATTTTCCCATCGTCGGATGTTTCTGCGGGAACGCCGCACAGGTCGGTGGCCTTTTCGAGCGCCTTGAGCACCACCTCGCCCTGCTCCGGCGGCAGCTTCGCCTTGATGACGACGCAACCGTCATCATCGTAATGCCATAAGACCTCACGTTTCTCATACGGGCTGAAGGAGAAATCCGGCTCTTCGAAACGCCTCCCGGATCTTCGGTACCCGGGGCAGTGCATGAGCCACCCGAATCCGCTCTCGTGCCGCGTTCGGCCCGAGGCCGCAATGGAAGTTCAGCCACGCCGCGCAGGACATGACTTTTCCCTC
>JAKSCZ010000328.1 GCA_022360335.1 Pseudomonadota bacterium | reverse complement strand
GACCCGCGCCAGCATCCTTGCGGCAGTGCGAACGTCCCCGGAACGTTCCTGCTTCGGCAGGTTCAGCATATCGAGCGCAGGCTGTGCGATGGCCAGCAAATCAGGCTCGAAATGTGCCGTTGTCGGAGCGTTACACCTCACGATTACGATCTTGTTGCTGGCCAGAACCTCGGACGAGCGCAGAAACTCCGCGACACGTGCACGGGCTTCGTCCTTACGCTCATCGACCACCGAGTCTTCCAAATCGATGGAAATCGCATCGGCCTCGCCGGCCAGGGCTTTTGCGAACAGCTCCGGCCGCGAGCCTGGAACGAATAGTTTGCTGCGCATTGTAGGTTTCCGCGAGGAATCCCGCAGTTTTGGCGATCCGCCCGGCGAACAAAAGCAGCTCCGGGTATCTTCAATCCCTACTATTTGTTGCTTGCGAACAACGACTCGTTCGAATCCACGCGACTTCCTATACTCTGAAACGTCTATGCCCTTCTTGATTGACGGCAATAATCCAATACAGTCATGTCCCTTATTGAAGTATCGCGACGGTCGGGGGATCGGGCCTCGGGCGATCGTGCGGACCGAAAGGTGATTTCCGGTATGGACAGAGAACGCTCATGTCAATAGAGAACGAAAACGGTCTTTCGCCTGCAGTCTGTCGGGACAGGGCGGCAGGTTACCTTGTCGGGCTGGCGATCGGCGATGCGTTTGGCGATGCCGCCCGGGACCCGGACAATCAGTTCCTGTACGGCATCACGACGGATTTTCCGGAGAAATCGACGGGCAGCACCGACGACACGGAGTTCGCACTGTTGACGGCCGAAATCCTGCTCCGGTCAAACGGCGATCCGGGTCCCGAGGACGTGGCCGATGCGTGGCGGCAACACGTATTGGTTCAGGACGAACTCAAGCGCGGCGGCGCGAGCGAACGCGAGGCCGCAGCCAACATCCGGCGCGGACTTACGGCGCCGGAATCGGGCCGCTTCAATGCCTATGCGGCAAGTGACGGCGCCGCAATGCGCGCCGCCCCGGCGGGAATCGTCGCTGCCGGCGACCCGGACAGAGCTGCGCAACTCGCGGAGCGAGATTCCGAAATCAGCCACTGGGGTGAAGGCGTATGGGGCGCGCAGGCCGTCGCTGCCGCCGTTTCCGTGGCGATGGCCGGCGGCAGCGTAAGCGAGGTCTTCGAGGAAGGAATGCGACGTGCGCCGCGCGATAGCTGGCTGCGTCACAATTTCGCCAAGGCGCTCGAACTCATCGACAGCCGCGGCCGCGACTTGCAGGCGGTGTGGATGGAATTGCATCGGATCCTGCGCGGCGAGTACAAGGCCTCCGCTCCCGAGGCCGTGGTTTCGGCTTTCGCGGTGTTCCTTATGACGGACGGCGACTTTCGTGACGGTATCGTTTACTCGGGCAACTTCGGCCGCGATTCCGATACTGTCGGCGCAATAACGGGTGCTCTGGCCGGCGCCGGCGCCGGCCTTACCGGCATCCCGGACGACTGGGCCGCGAAGGTCAGGCGACCTGCCGGCACTTGCCTCGAGTTCACCGCCGGCCTGGATATCGTGGACGTCGCGCATCGACTATCCGGTCTGCACGGCAGCTAGAAGCCGTCTCGACAGTACCCGCGGCCGCGAAGCGCCCTTCCAGTCCCCCTTGAGTTTGTGCAAACCGACACTTTTTCACAGACCGAGTTCACTATGCGATCCGAGACGAATCAGCTGCAATCGATCCTTGTCAGGTTTTCGATAAATCAAAACCAGGTCCGGTTTGATATGGCAGTCGCGATGATCTTTCCAATCGCCGGTCAGCGAATGATCGCGATACCGTTCGGCTAGCGGTTCATCCGCCGCCAGAGAGGCTAGGACGTTCCTGAAATCGCCTTCCAGCACTGCCCCCCGGTAACGACCTTTAGCCTCGCGTTTGTAGTCTCGCTTGAATTGATTCGTATGCTCAATCGTCCGCATTCAGATCAGCCATCAGGTCATCGACCGTGTCAAACGAAGGCAGATTCCCGCGACGGGCTTCCTTCATGGCTTCGATCGTTTCGGCGTTGGGCACCAGTGGTTCAAACGGCAGTGCCTTTTCGCGCGCCACACGCGTGAGCAGAATGCGGAAGGCATCGGACACAGTGAGGCCCATCGCCGCCAGTACGACGCTGGCTTCTTCTTTAATCTGCCCATCGATTCGAGCGCGTACCACTGCATTCGCTGCCATAACCAAGTCCTCCTGAATCTGAGCTACACTGTAGCCCATTATAGTGAGCCCTGTCAATTTTCTTTTAAATCAACGAGCTAACGGCACCCGAGACGAAGCGAAGGCACCCATCATGCGCTCCGCCGCCCATTCCCAGTAACAATCCCCCCCGACTCTCCCCTGAAGGGAGCTCTACATCAGGCCCGTTTGATCGCAACGGCGATCCTCGTATTCCTGATGACGGATATTCTCCCGAATGATGTCCTCATCTCTACCGACCGTCGATACGAAGTAGCCCCGGGCCCAGAAACGCTGCCCCAAAAAATTCCTTTTCACCTCGGCGTAGCACCTCGCGATGTGGATCGCACTTTTGCTTTTGATGAATCCGACTACCTGAGCCACTGCGTATTTAGCAGAATCGAGATCATCATATGCACATGATCCGGCATCAGGTGCCCTTCTTTGATCCGGCCTTCTCTCTGCTCCGCCAAACGCCTAAATATCTCCCCCCAACTCCGCGTGGATTTGGCCCGAAAATTGCTTTCTCCCGATACTTCGGAATAAAAACAACATGGTGCTTACACTCAGCGGCTGTACTTTAAACAGAAGTGGTCCCGATCCTTGGGACACAACTAATAAGTGGAGCCGAAGAAATGCCCGTCACACCGGGGGTAGTCCAGACACTATACTAAGCTGTCCGGGAAACCGGTATTCAACCCGCGCTTGAATCCATGTCTAAGAATCGCCGACAAAATACTGACGGCAGAACACCGGAGTCCACGACCGGTATCGATCCCGCACGAATCGGAATACAGTTGTACACGGTTCGCGACGACATGGCGGAAGACGTGGCCGGCACATTGCGAGCACTCGCGGCGATCGGCTATGCCGAAGTCGAATTTGCCGGTTTCTTCGGTCATTCGCCCGGAGAGATAAGAGCGCTTCTGGATACGGCAGGACTGGTCTCGCCATCGGCACACGTTCAACTGGCCGACATTCGCAGCGCAGCGGAGCAGCTCATCGAAACCGCAGTGACGATCGGCAATGATTACATCGTGCTGGGCTGGCTGGCGCCGGACGAGCGCCTTAGCCTGGATGACTATCGACGCCACATCGATCTGGTGGCCGGGTTCGCGGCACAATGCCGCGACGCCGGTTTGCAGTTCGCCTGGCACAACCACGACTTCGAGTTCACCGAACTCGATGGCCAGCGGCCCATCGACCTGATCCTCGACCGCACGGATTCCGAACTCGTGCAGGTGGAGCTGGACCTGTATTGGATGACGCTGGCCGGCGCCGATCCGTTCCATTACTTCGAAAACTACCCGGGCCGGTTTCCGCTGTGTCACATAAAGGACATGGCCGCCGACAGGAGCATGACGGACGTCGGTGACGGCATCATCGATTTTGCCGGTTTTTTCGCCGTCGGAGATCTCGCTGGCTTCAAACACTATTACGTCGAGCGCGACGACGCCAAAGACGCTCTCGGGAGCGCCGCCAGAAGTTACGCAGCCGTTTCCACGCTGACATTCTGATTGCCGTATCGGATTCGGCAGACCGTGCAAGCACTGCCCGGGCATTCGATTGTCGAACGCCCGGGCGGGCTGGAATCCGAACGGCGTCGGGGTATTGAAAGTCGATTCCGTCTTTGATAAAAAAATGCCGCCGACGCCGGCACTCGGACGGCGTCGTACGACAATTCCGATGATAGAGATCGAAGGCCTGACAAAACGTTACGGTCGGCACAAGGTTGTCGACGACCTGTCCTTTCGCTGCGGTCCCGGAGAAGTACTGGGCTTTCTCGGACCGAACGGAGCCGGCAAATCCACGACCATGAAAATGGTCGCGGGCTTCGTCGTGCCCAGCAGCGGCAGCGCCGTCGTCTGCGGCCACGATATCCGGACCGCTACCCTGGCGGCGCAACAGCGCATCGGCTATTTGCCCGAGGGCGCGCCTCTTTACGCCGAGATGACGCCGGCGAAGTTTCTGGACTTTATCGCCGACGTCAGGGGTCTGAGCGGCGGCGGCCGGCAGGCGCGCCTTGCCGAAGTCGTTTCCTTGCTGCACCTGGGCCCCGTGCTCGACCAGGCCATCGAAACGCTGTCGAAAGGCTTCAAACGGCGCGTCGGACTGGCACAGGCGATCCTGCACGACCCCGACGTGCTGATTCTCGACGAACCCACCGACGGCCTGGACCCGAACCAGAAACACGAGGTCCGGGAACTGATCCGCTCGATGTCGGAAGAGAAGCTCATCGTCATCTCGACTCACATCCTCGAGGAAGTCGAGGCCGTCTGCACCCGTGCCATCATCATCAACGACGGACGTCTGCTGGTCGACGACACGCCCGAAGCCCTGGCCGCACAGGGCGACGGCGATTTCGACGCCGTGTTCCGCCGCATCACGCAGGAAGGAACACCGGAGGCGGAAGCGGCATGAGCATGGTCAGGGCGCTGATTCGCAGGGAGCTGCAGAGCTATTTCGCGACGCCGGTCGCGTATGTTTTCATCGTCATCTTCCTGATGCTGATGGGCGCATTCACGTTCTACCTGGGCGGCTTCTACGAGCGCGGCCAGGCGGACCTGCGCGCGTTCTTCGACTTCCACCCCTGGCTGTACCTGTTCCTGGTGCCGGCATTGTCGATGCGTCTCTGGGCCGAAGAGCGCAAATCGGGGACGATCGAATTGCTCATGACGCTGCCCATCACGCCGCTGCAGGCAGTCCTCGGCAAGTTTCTCGCGTCCTGGGCATTCGCCGGGATCGCGCTCGCCCTGACTTTTCCGATCTGGCTGACCGTCAACTACCTCGGCGATCCCGACAACGGCGCCATCCTGGCCGCCTACATCGGCAGCTTCCTGATGGCGGGCGGCTTTCTCGCGATCGGTTCCTGCCTGTCCGCCTTCACGCGCAACCAGGTGATCGCCTTCGTACTCACCGTGGTCGCCTGTTTCGGATTCCTGCTGTCCGGATTCCCCCTCGTGCTGGACGTTTTCTCCGGCTGGGCGCCGCAGGTGATCGTTGACGGCATCGCGTCGCTGAGCTTCCTGACGCATTTCGCGGACATCTCGCGCGGCGTCATCGACGTTCGCGACCTCGTCTATTTCGCCCTCGTGATCGGCACTTTCCTGTACGCCAACACCATAGTGCTCGGCTGGAAACAGGCAGACTGACGGTGAGCACACGGAGCCAGAAACGACTCGGCGCCTCCAGCCTCGTGCTTTTGCTGGTCGCCTTCGTCATGGCCGTCATCGTCTCGAACCAGCTGTTCAAGGGCCTCCGGATCGACCTGACCGACAATCGCCTGTACACGCTCAGCGACGGCACGAAACGCATCGTTCGGGATATCGAGGAGCCGATTAACCTGTATTTCTATTTCTCGGATCGGGCCACGCGAGACGTGCCGAGCCTGCGCGACTACGCCAACCGGGTACGGGAAATGCTCGAAGAGCTTGCGGATGCCGGCCGCGGCAAGGTGCGCCTGAGCGTGATCGATCCGCTGCCGTTTTCCGAAGAAGAAGACCGGGCCGCACAGTTCGGCCTGCAGGGCGCCCAACTCGGCGCCACGCCGGACCCGGTCTACCTGGGTCTCGCGGGCGTCAACAGCGTCGGGGACGAAGAGATCATCCCGTTTTTCCAGCCTGAGAGGGAAGCGTCCCTGGAGTACGACCTCGCAAAGCTCGTCAGCACCCTGGCGAGCCCGGAGCGCAGTGTCGTCGGCCTCGTGTCGGGCGTCTCGATGACTGGCCGGTTCGACCCGCAGACTCAGCGGATGCAGCCGCCCTGGGCGGTCTATCAACAGGCGGATCAACTCTTTGAGATACGCGATCTCGGGACGGCGTTCGATACCGTGCCGGAGGACATCGGCCTGCTCTGGATCGTGCAGCCGAAGAATCTCTCGGATACAACCCAATATGCGATCGACCAGTTCGTTCTGCGCGGCGGCAAGGCGCTGATATTCGTCGACCCGGTGGCGGCCGTCGATTCGACGTCCACGGAAAGTATGCCGCAGGGAATGCCCCCGGTGGGCCAGTCTTCGGATTTGCCGTTGCTGTTCGCAGGCTGGGGCATCGAATTCAGTAGCCGGGAAGTCGTCGCCGACGCGCAGCTCGCCCTGCAGATCAATACCGGTTTCGGCAACCGGCCGACACGGCATTACGGCTACCTCGGCGTGACCTCGGATCGAATCGACGATAACGATATCGTTACGATGGAGCTGGGAACTCTGAATGCGGCCACGGCCGGCCGGCTGCGCGCCGCTCCGGACAGCGACATTTCATTAGAGCCGCTGGTGACCTCCAGTCCGGCATCGGCGTTGCTGCCCGCATCGCGGTTCGCCTTCCTGCCCGACCCGACGGAACTGCAGCGCGGCTTCGACCCCGGCGGCGAACCACTGGTGATCGCCGCGCGCGTCAGCGGCAGCTTGCCCAGCGCTTTTCCCGACGGCCGGCCGGCAATGACGCCGGGGCCGGATGACGCCGGCGCGGATGAAGGCAGCGCCGCCGAGCACGTCCCTGAATCGACTGAGTCCGTCAACCTCATCGTCGTCGCCGACGTCGATTTATTGAGCGACCCGATGTGGGTTCAGGTACAGAACTTCTTCGGCCGGCAGATCGCCAACGCCTTTGCGAGTAACGGTGCATTTGTCGTCAATGCACTCGAAAACCTCGCCGGCAGCTCCGACCTGATCGCCGTGCGCAGTCGCGGCAGCTTCTCGCGGCCCTTCACGAAAGTCGACGAGCTTCGGGTCGACGCCGAGGCGCGCTTCCTCGAAACGCAGCAACGCCTGCAACGGGAACTCTCCGAGACGGAGCGGCGCCTCGCGGAATTACAGGCATCGAGGGACGATGCAGGCAGCCTGTTGCTGACGGACGAACAGCAGGCCGAGATCGATCGATTCGTCGATCAACGCGCGTCGATCCGCAAGGAGCTGCGCGCCGTGCAGCGGGGTCTCGACAAAGACATCGAAGATCTCGGTATGTGGCTCAAGATCGTCAATATCGGCCTGATGCCGCTGCTGCTGACCGCGGGCACGTTGATCGTGCTCTGGCAACGGCGACGGCGGCGAGACATCGCATGAGCCGAAAGACGGTACAGGTTCTCGTCGGGATAGTAACGGCGCTGCTGTTGCTGTTACTCGCCGTCGACCGCAACGGCGATGACGACTCCGAAAACAGGCGGGTTCTGCTGCCGGGATTCAAGGGCCTCGCCAACGAGGCCACGCGGGTCACTGTCAGCCGGGCCGTGGGCGAGGAAGGCGTGACCCTGCATCGCGAGGGCAGGCGCTGGGTCGTGAGCGCCCGTGACGGGTATCCGGCGGACGTCGGCAAACTGGGTCAGCTGATCGACGCCCTGGCCGCTGCCAGGATCCTCGAAGAGAAGACGTCGAATCCGGATAATTACTCGAAGCTCGGTGTCGACGATCCCGGTCAGGGCGGCAAAGGCGACCTCGTGACGATCGTCGGGACCGACTTCTCCTACTCGGTCATCCTCGGCAATTCGGCGCAGCGGGACTTTCGCTACGCCCGAACGCCGGAACAGGCGGCGAGCTACCTGATCGACCGGAACCCCCCGGTACCGGACTCCGCCGGCGAATGGCTGCTACAGGACCTGATCGACATCCCGTCCGATCGCATCCAACGGGTTACCGTCGCCCATGCCGACGGTGAGACCATCGTGATCGAGAAGACCGATCCGGAGCAGACCGATTTCGCGGTTATCGATGTGCCTTCGGAGCGGGAACTCAGCTATGCAACGGTTGGCAACGGCATGGCGGGAGCGCTCGCCGGGCTGAAACTCGACGACGTGCGAAAGCGCGCCGGGACGCCGGCGGCGAGCTCGGCGGCTTTCGAAACCTGGGACGGCCTGAAGATCGCCGTCGACGTCACGGTCGAAGACGAAGCGGCGTGGCTCGCTTTTACGGCGGCAACGGCCGACGGGGAATCGGCGGCCGCAAACGAAGCCGCAGAAATCGACGAGCGCCTGTCAGGCTGGCAGTACCGGGTTCCCGACCACAGGAAGAACCTGCTGATCCGACGCTGGGACGACATTCTGAAATCCGCCGACGCGGATTGAAGAAGCGACGGCCACGCCGGCGTTCACCGCGTCCGGGCTCCGGTTCGATAGATTCTAATAGATAGATACCAATCTCACTGAGATATTTCGATCGCCGGTGACAGTATCTGAGAATCGGGACCCACATCCGGGCCGTCACCTGACGCAAAGCTCATCGTGAAAATAGTCGTCCACAGCATCATCCCGTGCGATCCGGACGAGCGCGCAAAAGACTTCTATGCGGCGCTGTTTCCCAATTGGCGTTTCAAGTCCTTGCCGCCGAATCAGTTCTGGGAGATCACCGACGAGAACGGCGACTATCCGCACAGTATCTATCTCGCAATGATGAAAGGCGAAGGCACGCCGGCGACCCCGACCAGCTACTACGCGGTGAGCGATATCGATGCGGCTATCGAGACGGCGGTGTCCCTCGGTGCGGAGCTGATCGTTCCGAAGACGCCCGTTCCGGGTAAGGGTTACTACGCGGAACTCCTGGATGTCGTGAAGAACAACTTCGGTCTCTGGCAAGACTCGCCCGACTAGCGGGGCGATCCGAAGCCTGCCGCAGAAGAACAAACCAACGAGGACGGCGATGGATACAGATCGGGAATTGACAAAGGCGCTCGGCGAACGGGCGGGCCATTCGTTCGGGCTCACCCTGACGCCGTTCCTGAGGGAACAGGCCAACCGGCTCGCCGACAAACCGGCATTACCTTCGCCGGACCTGGTCGGTAGCTTGTCCAAAACCGAGATCGCGACGCTTTACGGCATCGCGCTGTATCCTGCGAAGAAATGGAACGTCACCGGTCACTCGGCGTTCGATCAGGCCGAATTCACGTCCTTCGTCAATTACAAGACCCGGCAGACGCCCAGCTACTTCACCGCTTACAAGCAATTCCTGGCGCTGTTCGCGGCGCTCGAGCAAAAACTCGGCAGCGACAAGGCGATGGACTATCTCTACACGCCGGATCCCGGGACGCCGCCCGCGAACTGGGAAACGGTCCGTTACTGGGGCATCCAGGAGTTCCTGATCCTGTTCGTTACCTCCGGCAATTTCCGATCCTTCGGCTGGGTCAACTTCCCGGGCTGGATGGGCGGTCCGTACAACAATCCCGACAAACTGCCGTACCGGGGGATCGACGATGAGTGAAGATGCCAATGTCGTCATCGTGGGATCGGGCGTCGCCGGCAGCCTGGTGGCGAGCCTGCTGATCGATGCCGGTGTCAGCGGCATAACGATTCTCGAAGCCGGACCCGACATCGTCATGAAAGACCCGCGCAGCTGGTTCGATGTCGTCACCACCGGCGTTGCCCCCTATGAGTCGCTCTATGACAGTGCCGCGGACTACAACTCGGAAGGCGCCAATCCGTGGGTGATCACGGGCTCGAGGATCATCGGACGGGGCGGATCGACCATCCACTGGGGCGGCTGGTGCCCCCGCTTCATGCCCGAGGATTTCGCGCTCAAGTCGAACACCGGGCTGGGTATCGACTGGCCGTACGGCTACAAAGATCTGGAACCGTACTACAACAAGGCAGAGGCCTACCTGGGCGTCGCGGGCGTGGAAGCCAAAGGACAGCGCGACTGGCGCAGCCAGCCGTACCCGATGGCCGGCCCGACGCTGCCGCTGACGGCCAAACCGATCGTCACGGCGCTGGCCGACAAGGGGTACATCTTCGGCAACATGGCGATCGCGCGAAACACGGTCGCCCACAACGGCCAGTCGCAGTGCATCACCACGGGCACCTGTCACTACTGTCCGATCGGGGCGCGATTCACGGGCGATCAGCCGCTGAACCGGGTTGCCGGCGAACCGAATGTAAAGCTCATCGTCAATGCGCCGGCGACGCGGCTGATCATGAGCGACAAGCAGACCGTCGCTGCCGTCGAGTACCGGGACATGACGACGGGCAATACCCATAAGTTGTCCGCGACCGCGGTGTATCTCTGTGCCGGAGCCTTCGAAACACCGAAGCTGCTGCAACTTTCCACGAGCGAGTACTGGCCGGCCGGTATCGGTAACGACAACGATCTGGTCGGCCGCTACCTGGTCGCGAACCCCTACCTGTACTGTCGCGGCGGAACGAGCACCAACCCGCAGCGCCTGCAGCAGGAGCTGAACTTCCCGAACCTCGCCTCGCGGCAGTGGGACACGCCGGAGGAGCAGGCGCACGGGAAGTTCCTGATGAACATGTCGTACGATGCGCCGCTCATCCATCCCGGCAAGCTCATGTACCAGGGCATGCCGGCCAACGAGATCGACGCAGCCGTTACCGGCCCGCTTCAGTACGAATTGCAGGGTGCGCTCTCGCCGCTGCCGAACTACGAGAATCGCGTTTCCGTAGCCTCCGGAACGACGCGGTTCGGGCTGCCGCGCACACTCATATTCACGCCCGAGACGATGGTTCCGCAGTCGACCATCGATTTGAACGGGCAGCGCATGACCGGATTGTTCGAGCAGATCGGGTACACGGTATCCGGGGCCGGCGCCTATCCGCAACGCGGCGATCATGCCGCCTCGACCTGCCGCATGGCCGCGTCCGACAGCGAGGGCGTGGTGGATACCTCGCTGAAGGTCTTCGGGACGGACAATCTGTACGTAGCATCGAACGCCGCCGTGCCGACCGTCGGCGCCGCCAATCTCACTCTGACGACCGTCGCGGCCATTATGAAAGCGGTGGATGAAACACTGTCAGGCAAACCGTCGTGGGCCTCGCCTGCCCGATAGGGGGAATCTCAATGTCCGATTCAGTTACAGTCTACCTGCCGCTCAACACCTACGTCAGTGTCAGCGGATTTACCAACGCCGCGTTTCCGCAACAAGCGACAGTCGTGCAGGAAGACGGGTCGCAGACCGTGATGAGCGGCAGCGGCGAACACAACACGCCCATGAAGAACGGCGCGTTCTCGATACAGACGCCCGCTTCGTCTTCCAGCCCGGCCGGTTACAAAGTGACGGTCACGATCGAGTCGCAGCAAGGCGGGACGTGGCAGCCGTCGAAAGTCATCAGCGGCAAGATATCGGTCATGTACTACAACACGGCCGTGGTCGTTTCGGAAGACTATCAGGATCAGGACTGGAACGATGCCGTCGTCCAGTTCGTCTGGTGGACGCCGCCGGAATTGCGCTGAAGCGCATCAATGACCGCGTCTCCTCCTGAACGGGTGCACGGACTCCGGGCCGCGGCCTCCGCGGACGGCAGGTACGGCAAAAGGGGAGTCATGTCGGGAACCGTCGGGATTCAGCGCGAAATGCCCATCCCGTCGTTGACTCGCACAGGTGTCGTGGTTCACGTCACGGGCGTTGCCCTGAATACCGCGATAACGATCTGGGGTGCGATCTGGCTGGCGGCGAATTGGGGCGCCATCGCGCCGCCATGGTATCTCGTCATCGCTGCCGTACTGGTCGGGCTCTTCCTGGCCGATTTCTTTTCCGGATTGCTGCATTGGGGTTTCGATACCTGGTTCAGTGAGGAAATGCGCTGGATGGAGCGCGTCGTCATGGTGGTTCGCGAACACCACGTATATCCCCAGAACATCTTCCGCTACAAATTTCAATACGAGGCCGGCGCCGTCTCCTGGGTATCGCTGGGGCACACGCTGCCGGTGATCGGTAGTACGACGCTGCTACTCGATTCCAAAGGGACGTTCGGGCTACTCGCCGTGTTGGTGTCCGTCATGGTTTCGGTACTGACGCTGTTTATGCTGCAGTTCCACAAGCTCGGCCACCGCCGCTCGGATTCGCGAACAGTCCAGGCACTGCAGCGCGCAAAGCTGCTCATGTCCGTGCGGCATCATTCTCAGCATCACCGGGGCGCGCACGACACCCGATACTGTCTTATCAACGGCTGGGCGGACTTCGTCTGCGACAGCATCGGTTTTTGGCGGGCCGCGGAACGGGCCATCGAGCGGCTGACCGGCGCGGTCCCGAGAAGCAACGATGACGAGTGGATGATCCGGTACGGCAGAAAGCGTCCGGATCCGAAAGTACCGGATTCGGTTTTGGAAAACGAGAAGAAGTCGTGCGAGGTAGGACTATGAGTACTCAGGTTCGGACAATCGAAGACAGAGCGTTGAGCTCTCTCGAACGGGAAATCGGGGAAAGTGGAATTCGCTGTGAGTTGAGGCTCGCATCCGGCGAGTCGCACCGCTTTGGCGACGGGCCGCCGGAGGTGATCGTCACCCTGCACAACGACGGCTTATTGAATGCACGAATGACCGAGTTTGCCCTGGGCAAGGCTTACGTTGACGGGGAATTCGAGATCGAAGGCGACATGCTGCGGGCCATGGACTTCCGCGACCACCTGAAGTCCCGGTCCGAGCTTTCGGTCGTGTTGAAGTTTCTCGTTAACCTGTTCCTGCGTTCGACTGCATGGGTCAACAGGAATTCGATCGCGGGCCATTACGAATTCGGGGACGATTTCTACCTGACATTCATCGACAAACGGTTCCGATTCTATTCACACTGCGTCTTCCACTCGGACGACGACACGCTCGAACAGGCCGCAGAACAAAAGCTCGAATCGATGTTCGAGGGGCTGAAACTGGAGCCGGGCATGCGGCTGCTCGACATCGGCGCCGGTTGGGGCGGAGTCCACGAATACTGCGGTCCCCGCGGCGTGCACGTCACGTCGGTTACGTTGACGGAAGACTCGCAGGCATACACCCAGAGACTGATCGATGAGATGGGGCTCGAGAATTGCGCCGTCTTTGTCGAGGACTTCCTCGAGCACGAGCCGGAGGAACCCTATGACGCGGTCGTCATCTACGGCGTGATCGAACATATTCCGTACTACCGCAAGTTCTGCCGGCGCCTGTGGAAATGCCTGAAGCCGGGCGGACTGTTCTACCTGGATGCCTCTGCGACGCTCGAGAAATACGAAATGGGCGATTTCACACGGACCTACATCTGGCCCGGAACGCACACCTTCCTCTGCATGCAGGAAATGCTGCAGGAACTGCTCTACCACGGCTTCGACATCGTCCGGGTTCGGGAAGAAACCCGCGACTACGAACTGACGATGAAGCACTGGGCGTCGAGGTTCGACGGAAACAGGGAAGCGATCGTCGACGGCTGGGGCGAGAAACTGTACCGGGCGTTCCGGACGTATCTCTGGGCGGGGTGCCATGCATTCCGCGTGAACCGGCTGCAGGCCTACCACCTCGTCGCACGGCGTCGTCCGGACGCCGGCCCGCGCCCGGGCATATGGAAGCGCACGCTCAATCACGTTCGTGGGCTGATGTAAGCTCGACTATCCGCGATGTTACAGAGTAGCTCGTCCGAACGACGGGCTAAGTCATCTATTGTTCACACGTCGTCAATGCCTGCGTAATAGTGCCGGCATATCGTCTCCTGGTTCGTTGGCAATCCAATACTCACAAGATTCTGCTCAGGGGACCTTCGATGACCAGATTCATGCCTGGCGCAATCGCCTTGCTCGGGGTGGCCGCCTGCGGCGGTGGAGAACCCGCAAGTAACGCGCCAACCTCAGTGACAAACGCCGAAGTCGTGCTCGAGGCGGACGGCACGCGCCTCCTGACATGGCAGTCGACTGCGCCTGTAACGATCCGCGTCTCGAACGCGCCCGAGGAGCCGGGCACCGTCGTAGCGGAAGGCGTCGACGGTACCGAGTGGCGCTACGAAAAGCGCATCGATTCGCGGAAGTTTTTCACGATCGAGCCCGAAGGCGGCGAGGCCGTCGTCACTGCATTGCGCGTCCTGCCCCTGGAAGGGGGGCGCAACTTCCGTGATCTCGGCGGCTACGAGACCCGGGACGGCAAAACGGTCCGGGGGGGGCAGGTCTACCGGTCCGGGGTCATGCACGAACTCACGGATGCCGACTACGACTACCTGTCGAGCCTCGGCATCGACGTCGTCTGCGATTTCCGCAGCCGGGAGGAACGTGCCGGCGAACCGACGGACTGGCGTGCCGGTGCGATCGATTACATGACCTGGGACTACTCGGCCGAGAGCAGCAGCGACGACCTGTTCGCTGTCTTCCGGAACCCGGACGCGACGCCGGCCGATGTGACGAACCTGATGTCACAGATGTACGCAGACTCCCTGATCTCCGAGCACGCGAAACGCTTCGAAGCCATGTTCGACCGCCTGATAGAAGGCGACACACCACTGGCGTTCAATTGCTCGGCCGGGAAGGACCGCACAGGCATGGCGGCGGCATTGCTGCTGACCGCACTCGATGTGCCGCAAGATGTCGTCGTGGCCGACTACGCAATGTCCGAGAAAGTCGTCGACTACATGCAAGCGTTCGCCTCGGACGATGAAAAAATCGAGGAAGACTCGCCCTACGCGTTCCTCGCGCAGTTGCCGCGCGAGATGTTGGCGCCGTTGCTGCGATCGGACCCGCGCTACATCGAACACGCATTCGCAAAGATCGAGTCCGAACACGGTTCCGTACTGAACTTCATCCAGACCGAGCTGAGCGTCGACGACGACGAACTCGCAACGCTGCGCGCCAACCTTCTCGAGTAACCCGAAATCCACATGATCGGGTCGACCTGATCACGACATTACAAACAGGAAGAGCGTCATGAAGCAATTCATTTGCCTGTGGCTTCTCGCCGCATTGCCGGCATCGCCGGCCTTTGCACAGGAAAACGAAGTCCCCGACAGTGACGAAGAGATCGATAACATCGTCGTTTTCGGCTCGATCGTCGGCAGCCTGACCGAGGGCCTCGACTTGAAACGACAGGCCGGCAACGTTGTCGACGCGGTATCGGCAGACGTGGTCGGCAACTTCCCGGACCAGAACTCTGCGGCAGCGCTGTCACGCCTGCCGGCCGTGGCCGTGCAGCGGGACCAGGGACAGGAACGCTATCTGCAGATACGCGGCGCACCCAATCGCTGGACCGGCGTTTCGATCGACGGCGTGACGATCATCGGCGCAGACGAAGTCGGCGCCTCGCGGGCGTTCCGCTTCGACAGCGTGCCGGCCGTGATCCTGAGTGTGCTCGAAGTCAACAAGACGCTGACGCCGGATCTCTCGGCCGAGTCCGTCACGGCCCAGATCAACCTGCGCACCGCATCGCCGTTCGACCGTAGCGGTCTGAGCGGCCAGCTGAATGCCGCCTATGGAGAAATGGATCTCGGCGGCGGCCCGCAACAGGAGTTTGGTGGGCGCATCTCCTGGTCGAACGAGACATTCGGGGTCGTCGCAGCCGCTTCGGCCTACGAACGCGAACAGAAAACGGACAATCGGGAGTTCGGCTACACGGGCGACAGCCTCGTGCCCGACGACTTCGACTTCCGCAGCTACACCGTGACCCGCGAAAACAACGCAGCGATGCTTGGCGTCGAGTTTCGTCCTGCAGAAGGGCACTCGCTGTTCGCCAAGACGCTGTTCACCGAGTTCAACGACGAAGAGCAGCGCAACCAGTACGTGTTCGACCTTGCGGGTTCGTTCGGGGATCCGGCCTCGCGCGGGCCCGACGCCGGCGAAGTGTTGGGCGCTTCGGTACGGGGCAGCTTCAACCTGGGCAACTACGAGAACTCGAACCTGGTTAACACGATCGGCGGCGAACACTTCATCGGTTCGTGGGACGTTTCCTGGCGGGCCAACCGCACTGACATCGAGAACACCTCGCATCTGCCGCTGGCATTGGCGATTCAGACCGACCCGACCGCGTTCGTGTCTTTCGACTACGACCGTTCCGATCCCAACTTACCGATTCTCGATCTCTACACGACGGAACTCGGCAACGCCGGCTTCGTCCGGGGAGAGCCCCTCAGTGCGCTCGATCAGGCGGGCTTCGGACTTGCGCTCGGCATCAACTTCCAGACCGAACTCAAGGCCGAGACGACGACCTTCAAGACCGACGCGACTCGTGAGTTTGACATCGGCGGCAGAGAAGTGTGGTTTACGGTCGGTGCGCAGTACGACAATCGGGACGTGACGGGCGTTACGTTCACCGGGTCTCTCGGAGCACCGGTTCCGCTGCTCGGCCTCGATGTCGGTGAATTCGTGAGCAACGCTTTGTGGCCGAGCAACTTCCCGCGCGGCTTCGACATCAACTGGGTCGACCAGTTCGCGATGGGCCGGGCAATCCAGGACGGCTTCGACGCGGCACAAGACCTGGGAATCTACGACCCCGGCAACGTCGTCAGCCCGGATGCCCGCTACGCCATCACGGAAGACGTGCTGGCCGCTTACGGCATGGGCGAATTCGATATCGGCCCGGCAACGGTCATTGCCGGACTGAGAATCGAGCAATTCGATCAGTCCGTGACGGGCTCGATCCTGACTGATGCCGGCGCCGTGCCGACCTCCAAAAACAACGACTACACGGACGTATTCCCGAGCATCAATGCCAAGCTCGATCTTTCGGAAGACCTCGTGCTGCGACTCGGCGCATCGAGCGGAACGGCACGTGCGACCTTCGGCAACGTGCGTCCGGGCGCCAGCGTTTCGGACGTCAACGAGACCGTTCGGGGCGGCAACCCGGATCTCGAACCCGAGAACAGCTGGGGCATCGATGCATCCCTGGAGCGCTATTTCGGCATGCTCGGTATCGCCTCCGCTGCCGTCTTCCACCGTGAGATCGACAACGTCCTGTACACGGGCACGTCCGTCATCACCGACGATCGCTTCGATACCGACGGCGTAGATCGCACGGGCTACGACTACATCACGACGCTCAACGGCGGCAACGGCAGCCTGACCGGCATCGAGTTC
>JAKSCZ010000559.1 GCA_022360335.1 Pseudomonadota bacterium | reverse complement strand
CGACATCGCGCTGCTCGATGCGGCGTCGCGACCGGCATTCTCGCCGGATGACGACGTCGATCTGCGGGTGTCCGCGATCGCCGCCGGCACGGCCGCGCTGTTCGATACGGTCGGGGCATGGGACTACGTCGCCGGTACCCGGGCGAGCGCTTACGAGAGCATGCGCGTATGGGACGAAAGGGATTCGCCCGACAGCGCGTCGGCGCTGCGTTTCGACGCCGCGGAATTCGCCGTGCCGCAGCTCGGCTTCATCGTCGAGAACGTGCTGCTGCAGCACGCGTTGTTGCGGCAGCTCGACGCGACCGGTGTGCGCCTGGGTTTCGATACGCCGATCCGCTCGTTGCGGAGGAAAGCGCGCGCTTACGAGATCGAACTCGATTGCGGTGAACGGATTCGAGCGGATCTCGTCATCGGCGCCGACGGCGCGCGCTCGTTCGTTCGCTCCGCGGCGGGCATAGAAACGAGCGACCGGCGGTACGAGCAGACCGCGTTCGTGACGCACCTGCGGCCCCGGATGCCGCATGCCGCGACGGCCTGGCAACGCTTCCTCGCCGAGGGGCCGCTGGGCATCCTGCCGCTCGGGGACGGGCGCGTGTCCGTCGTCTGGTCGACGACCCCGGCACGGGCGAACGCGGCACTCGAGGCGGATGGCGCAGCGACGGGCCGGATGCTGACCGAAGCCTCGGACGGCGTCCTCGGCGTCCTCGAAGTCGCGGGCCCGAAGGGGGTATTCGACCTCCACGCGCGTCATGCGGCGAATTACGTCCTACCCAACCTGGCGCTGATCGGCGACGCGGCGCACGCCATCCACCCGCTTGCAGGGCAGGGGGCGAACCTCGGCCTGCAGGACGCAGCGGAACTCGCCGCGCAGGTCGATGCGGCGCTCGAGCAGGGCCTGCACCCGGGCGACCGGCCCGTTTTACGGCGCTACGAGCGCGCACGCCGGGGCGCCAATGCGACAATGCTCCACTTTATGACTGGCCTGAACCGCCTGTTTACGACAGACTCGGGGGCAGCAGGCAGAATACGCAGGGCCGGGATGCGGATGTTCAATCGCAGCGGCCCGATAAGAGAACGCGCCGTCAAGGTAGCGCTGGGCGTCAATTCATGAAGCAGCGATATGTCTACGTGCTCGCCGCGTCGCTGGCCGTCATCGGCCTGTCGGTGTTCTGGTACAAGTGGCAGGTACTCGGGTTCCCGCTCGTCAGGGACCAGGAGAAACCGGTCTGGACGATCGAGGCCGCCGCACGTTTCGACAGCGGCCCCGGCACGATCAAGGTGCAATTGCACGTCCCGACGCTGACGCCGGGCTTCCGCATGCTCAACGAGAATTCCGTGTCGCGCGGCTACGGATTCTCGCTCAACTACGGCAGCGGCGGCCGCGAGGCGCAATGGACGATCCGGCGCGCCGACGGCGAGCAGACCATTTACTATCGCATCTCGGTCTACGAAGACGACAGCATCGACCAGTCCGATACGATCCCGCCGTTCCCGCCGCGACCGGTCATAGACGAGCCATTGAATACGGCCGTCGACGTACTGGTGTCCGACGTGCGCGATCGTTCGGCCGATACGGCATCGTTCACGACGGAGTTGCTGCGCCGGCTCAACGACCCGTCGCCGGACCCGAACGTCGAATTACTGCTCGCGGGCGTCTCCTCGGATGCCGGGTTCGTCGGCATCGCTACGACACTGCTGGCGTCGGCGCGCATCCCGGCACGCGTCGTCCACGGTTTCCCCCTGGCCGGACGGCAGCGCAGCGCAATGCTCGTGCCATGGCTCGAAGTGCACGACGGTGACCAGTGGCTGTACTTCAATCCGGCGACGGGCGAGGAGAGCCTGCCCGAGCGCTTTTTCGTCTGGTGGCGCGGCAGCGAGGACCTCGTCAAGGTCGAAGGCGGCAGCAACGTGAACGTCGAATTCGCGATCCAGGAAAATCACCTGGACGCCGTTGCGATTGCGGAAACGCAGGCGTCGCAGAAAGGCGCGAGCGCCGTGGACTTTTCGCTTTACAGCCTGCCGATCCAGACGCAGGCCGTGTACAGCGTCCTGCTCATGATCCCGATCGGTGCACTGATCATGGTCGTCATGCGCAACATCGTCGGCATCGATGCGTTCGGCACGTTCATGCCCGTGCTGATCGCGCTGGCGTTTCGCGAAACCAAGCTGTTTTGGGGCGTCGTCCTGTTTACCTTGCTCGTCGCGCTCGGTCTCAGCATACGATTCCTGCTCGAACGCCTCAGACTGTTGCTCGTGCCGCGCCTCAGCGCCGTTCTGATCGTCGTCGTCCTGCTCATGCTGCTCATCAGCCTGACGTCGCACCGCCTCGGTATGGAAACGGGCCTGTCGGTGGCGCTGTTCCCGATGGTGATCATCGCCATGACGATCGAGCGCATGTCCGTCGTGTGGGAGGAGCGGGGCGCGGCGGACGCGATACGCGCGGGATTCGGGAGTCTCGTGATCGCTGTCGCCGCTTACGCGTTCATGGGCTTCTCCCAGCTCGAGCACCTGATTCTCACGTTCCCCGAGCTCCTCTTGTTCGTTCTCGCGCTGGTCGTTCTGGCCGGGCGTTACACGGGCTACCGGCTCACCGAGTTGCGGCGCTTCCGGGCCATGCGGGGCGGATGATGCTGGGGAGCGCGCGAACACTG
>JAKSCZ010000022.1 GCA_022360335.1 Pseudomonadota bacterium | reverse complement strand
TTCATCCTCAACATACTGCTGTTCTACGTGCTCTATCGCACCGGTATGGTGCCTTATGCACATCTCGCCCGGGTGTTCTTCGTCTGGGTCAGCGTGTTCAACCTGTTCGTCGTATCGGTGTTCTGGAGTTTCATGGCCGACGTCTATACGCGTGAGCAGGGCCGCCGCTTGTTCGGACTGATCGCATCCGGGGGCAGTATCGGGGCGCTGCTGGGCGGCCTGCTGACCAGCTCGCTCGTCGTCTCGATCGGCTTCGAGAATCGCATGGGGCTCTCGGCCGCGGTCCTGCTCGCAGCGGTCCTGTGTATCGGCCGGCTGAAGAGCTGGGTGCACCGCGAGCACCCACACGAGATCGACCGGACGGTCGAGACCGGGAAACCGCTCGGCGGCAGCCCGCTCGCCGGCCTGACCCATCTGTTCTCGTCGAGATACTTCCTCGCCATCGCATTGATGTCGGTCATTGCCAACCTGCTCGGTACCGCCCTGTACATGTTTCGCGCGGAGCTGATCGAAACGGCCATCCTGGACCCCGACGTTCGCACCCGGTTCTTCTCCAACATAAACGTCGCGGCGAATGCCCTGGCAACCGTCTCCCAGATGTTCCTCGTCAAGCAGGTCGTTACACGTTTCGGCATCGGCCGCTCCCTGTTCCTGTTCCCGCTGGCGTCGATCGTCGGCTTCGCATTCCTGGCGCTGGAGCCGACGCTGATGGCCGTCGCCGTTCTCGACGCCGTCCGCCGCGGACTCGGCTTCGGTTTCGCGAAGCCTTCCACCGACATGCTGTACTCGGTCGTTACGCCCGAGGAAAAATACAAGACCAAGAACGCCATCGACACGGCGGTCTACCGCGGCGGCGACGTCCTCGGAACGTGGACTATCAGGATAATGACGGTAGCGGGACTGGGAATGGCCGCGATCTCGATGGTCATGCTGCCGTTTGCGATTCTCTCCGGCGTCGTGGCATTGTGGCTCGGACGCGAATACAAGCGCAAGGCGAAAGCGCTTGCGAGGAGTGGTGTGCGATGAACGACTGGAACCGACGAGAAGTGCTGGCCGCCGGTGCGGCCCTCGGCGCATTGCCGGGTCTTGCGCTCGGCGGCGACTCGACCATGCTGACAAAGCCGATCCCGTCCTCGGGCGAAACCTTGCCCGTCATCGGGCTCGGCACGTACGACGTGTTCGACGTCGACAGCACAAGCGAAGCGATCGCGACACGCAGGGACATCGTCGACCGGCTCGTCGCCGCGGGCGGCAAGCTGCTCGACACGTCTCCGATGTACCGGCGCTCCGAGCGCGTCATCGGCGACGTCGTCGATACCGGCGTCCGCAGGCAGCGGCTGTTTCTTGCGACCAAGGTCTGGACCGACGGCCGGGACGGCGGCATTCGTCAGATGCAGCGTTCGGCGGACCTGATGCAAACGGAGGTCATCGATCTGATGCAAGTACACAACCTGCGCGATACGGCCGTGCACATGCCGACGATCCGTGCATGGCAGGACGAGGGCCGGATCCGTTACAACGGGCTTACGCACTACACCGCAGGTGCGCACGAGGCGCTGATGCGCGCAATGAAGACCCACAGACCCGAGTTCGTCCAGATCAACTACTCGCTCGGCGAACGCGAGGCCGAGAACGGCGTGCTGCCGCTCGCACGGGAGCTGGGGGCGGCCGTTTTGATCAACCGCCCTTACCAGGCGGGCCGGCTGTTCCGCGCAGTCGCAGGCAGGAAGCTGCCCGGCTTCGCAAAGGACTTCGCAGCCAGCTGGGGCCAGTTCTTCCTGAAATTCGTCATCAGTCACCCGGCCGTGACCTGCGCGATCCCCGCTACCAGCAAACCGCAGCACATGGCCGACAACCTGCGAGCCGGATTCGGTCACATGCCCGACCCCGCGATGCGCAGGCGTATGGCCGGGTACTTCGACGGGCTCTGACGATATGCGGAACGCCGGGTTCTGGCGGCGCGTCGCCGCAATGCTCTATGACGGTCTCCTGCTGTTTGCGGTCCTGATGCTGATCGGCACGCCGTTCGTCGCCGCGCGCGGCGGCGAGGCGGTCGAGCCGCTGACCGACCCCGCTTTCCGGCTCACGCTCGCCGCAACGATCTACGTGTTCTTCGTCGGCTTCTGGACCGGGGCGGGACGCACGCTCGGCATGCAGTCCTGGGGCCTGCAGCTCGAAACGACGGACGGCGGCAGGCCAGGCCTGGCGACGAACAGCCTGCGCTTCATCGCGGCGCTGATTTCATGGGCGCCCTGCGGACTCGGATTTCTCTGGCAGCTCCGGGACAGGGACAAACTGACCTGGCACGACCGCATCAGCGGTACGCGCATCGTCCACTACCCGAAGCCCGAGAAGCGGAAACGCTAACGTACCCGCACGAGCGCGCCGAGCGTTATCAGGCTCAGTACGACGAACGGCAGCCAGTTCACGAATGCCGGGTTCAGATTGAACACCTGCCCCGAGTTCGAGAGCGTCTCGCTGGCGAGATAGTACGCGAGCCCGATCACGACGCCGATCATGAGGCGCCCCCCCGTACCGCCGCTGCGCAGCGAGCCGAAAACGAAGGCGAGCGACAGGATCGGCATGATCAACACGGTCAGCGTGCGCGACGTCCGGAACCAGATCTCGGCCTCGTACCGGGATGCGTCGAGATCGTTCCGCTTGAGGTAGTCGATGTAGTGCAACAGTCCCCGTGCCGACAGACTCAGCGGCTTGGCGAGCGCACTGCCCAGCAGTTCTGCGTTTACCTCGAACGATTCGACGGCCATCGACGATTCCACGACCCGCACACCGTCGTCGCGAAACCGGGTTTCGCGAAGATTTTCGAGTATCCAGTTGTCGTCGTCGTCGATACCCGAGTTTTCCGCCCTCGCAATCGAGGCGAGTTCGTTGTCGTCGTTGAAGCGGAACAGGTAGATCGAGCCGAACTCGAATTCGGGGCTCACGCGCTCGAGATGCAGGAACACGGGCCCGTCCTTGACCCAGGCGTCGTTGCTGAGATCCTCGTCCGTCTGATAGCGGGCCTCCATGCGCATGTCGCGTGCGTAGAAGTCCAGCGGCGGGCCGATGAACTCGCCGAGCAGCCCGGTGCCGACGAGCAGGACGACGCCCGAAACGGCGACCATCGTGGCGAGACGGCGGATCGACAGGCCCGACGATCTCATGACGACGAACTCGCTGTTGCCGGCGAGCGCGCCGAGACCCAGCAACGAGCCGATGAGCACGGTAACGGGCAGCAGTTCGAACGCGAGATTCGGCAAACGCAGCGCTGCGTACAGGATGGCCTGCGGCGTCTGGTAGTCGCCCTGCAGATCGTCGAGTTCCGCGATGAATTCGAACAATCCGGCGAGCGCCAGCAACACGACCAGCACGAGCGCCGAACTCGCCAGGATCGTCCGCATCATGTAGAGGCTCAGGATACTCACCGGAACAGCCGCCTGTGCCAGCCGTTTTGCAGGCCGAGCAGACCGATCGTCAACAGCGCGATACAAGCGTGCACCCACCACAGCCCGATGGACGGCGGTATCGCGGACTCTTCGGTCCACGCCTTCGCCGCGCTGAGCAGGTTGAAGTAGATGATGAAGACGAGCAGCCCGATTGCGATGCGCGCATAACGCCCTTCGCGCGGCCGACTGCGCGACAACGGTACCGCGAGCAGCGCGAGAAGGACGGTCGAAATCGGCACGCTCATGCGCCACTGGCGTTCGGCGACGTGCTCCGGGTCGCCGGACGTGGCGAGGCTCGAGAACGGCATCGCCCGCGGCTTCGGCTCGCCGGTCGTCAGGCTCGGCAGACGGTACGGGATGCCGTGCTCGAGAAACTCCACGACGCGGAAACGCGCCGTACCGGGAACGCCTTCGTAGCGCCGCCCCTCGTGCAGGACCAGCAAGCGCGCGTCCGGGTTCTCGGACTCCACCTGCTCGCCGCGCCTGGCGACGACGACTTCGACCGTATCCCGCTCGATACGCCGCTCCAGAAAGACGCTCTCCATGAACCCCTCCCGGGTTACCCGCTCGCCGTAGACGACGGCGCCGCCCGGCCCGATGACGGTAAACCGTCCCGGCTCGATACTGTTCAGGTCCGCCTCGCGGCGCGCCTCCGCACTGATACGCTCGATCGTCGTGAGCGCCCTCGGCGTCCCTTCGAGCGCCAGCCACGCGACGCCGGCGGCCAATGGGACGAGCAGCCAGACCAGCGGCCGGTAAATACCGGAAGGCCCGACGCGACAAGCCATCATCGCCGGCATCTCACTGTCGCGATAGAGACGTCCAAGTGCCAGCATGACCGCCAGGAACAGCCCGATCGGCACGAGAATCGTCAGGTATTGCGCGGCCGACAAACCGATGACGTCGAACGCCGCGCCCTTCGGCAACCTGCCTTTGGCGACGTCGCCGAGCACACGCGCGAACTGGTTGGTCAGCAGGATGAGAAGCAACACGATCGTCACGCCCAGCCAGCTCACAGCGATTTCGCGAAATATGTACCGATCGAGGATGCGCTTCACGGGACGGCGTAGCTGCTTTCAGCCTAAACGGTTAGACTACCGCATTGTTTCGGCTGTGGCAGCTCTGAACGAGAACAGGGCGAAATAAGGATTTATGGACTATTTTGCGACTACCAGCGGCGCTTCGCGCCGCGC
>JAKSCZ010000436.1 GCA_022360335.1 Pseudomonadota bacterium | reverse complement strand
ATGGGTCATGGCACCTTCGACCCGATGGTGCTGCACGCCTGGGGCAAGGCGTCCGCCGAACGACTCGCCGGGGCGGGCTTCCCGGTCGAGTGGCACGAATACCCGATGGCACACGCCGTGTGCCCCGAGGAGATTCGGGATATCGGCGCGTGGCTGTTGACGGTTTACGGTCGCTAGTCCCTGATTAAACGGAAAGTACAGCCCGGACCAGGTTGTCGGCAGCTTTCGGCCGGAAGCCCATGCAATGGGCGAGCTCAGGGAGTCGCCATTGCCGGTGCCTGAAGTCAGGCGTCAAACGAGAGACGCGATTCGCCGGTGACCTCACCCGACGGGCCGAAGCGTCGCTCGGTGAACTGCCAGTTTCCGCCCTTGTCGGCCAGCACGATCGTGGTGCACCTCGTACCGTAGTCGGGCAACACGATGAACGGCGCCGTGATCGCGTGCGCCGTGTCGAAATCGAGGCGGCCCGCCTCGACGGCCGACGCCGGCGCCCTGTCGCGGTCGGCCATGAGCCGCATCAGGCTCGTCTCGTTCACGTTGTCCGCCGCGATGAGTTCGGACAGCTTCGCCTTGCTCGTCTCGACCTTGTGCCAGGGACCGTCGAGAAGCGCATTGCTGAGTCCGTACACGCCGGGCTCGAGCGTGCGGTCGCCGTCCTCGCGGTTGGAGAGGTAGGCTGCCCGGTTCGCGTCGCCGACGAGCAGGCTGAAGCCGGCGTAGTTCCCCTCGTCGATGCTCCCGACGTAGTCCTGTGGCGCTGCGTCGTCTTCGAGAAAATCCGTCACGAGGAAACCGCGCGAGCGGTGCTCCGGCGACGGCGGCTGTGCGTCGCGAAAGTTCGTGACCGTTGCGAAGCGTCCGCTGCGGCGAAGCGCCAGCCACGTGCCGCCCGCCTGCAGGTCGCGACCGCCGAGGATATCGGGCTTGTCGGCCCA
The DNA here is from genome assembly GCA_022360335.1 of Pseudomonadota bacterium. Taxonomy (GTDB): domain Bacteria; phylum Pseudomonadota; class Gammaproteobacteria; order Steroidobacterales; family Woeseiaceae; genus UBA1847. The sequence goes on along the minus strand of JAKSCZ010000436.1, from coordinate 9,853 downwards.
CCACCGCGCCTCTTGCGTCGGCCGTGCATGGAACTCGTCGCGATTGGCGGCGAGGATCAGCGGATAGTCCGGATGCGCGTCGATACCGAGGACGACGAGGCACATTCTCAGCGACCGTTGATGAAATGCTCGACGAGCCTTCGCGCGATCGAGATCCGGAACGGCAACCCGACCTCGCCCGACTTGAGTTCCTCGCGCGTGAACCAGCGCGCGTCCTCGAGTTCGCCGTCGTTGAGATTGATCTTTGCCGAGGTCGCTTCCGCGATGAAGCCGAGCATCAGCGACGACGGGAAAGGCCACGGTTGCGAGCTGTGATAGCGTACCGTGCCGACGCGGACGTTCGTCTCCTCGTAGACTTCGCGGCGCACCGCGTCCTCGAGGCTTTCGCCGGGCTCGACGAATCCGGCAATCGTCGAATAGCGGCCCCGGGGCCACGACGCCTGGCGGCCGAGCACGCATCGATCGCCGTCGGCGACGAGCACGATGATCGCCGGGTCCGTGCGCGGGAAGATCTGCTGTCGGCAGTCCGGGTTGCAGCAGCGGCGCATGTTGCCGCCGGCTTCCGGTTGCGACGCCGAGCCGCACTTGCCGCAGTACAGCGTCGCGTTGTGCCAGAGGACGAGCGCGCGGGCGTGCGCCGTCAAATTGGCTTCGTCCGGCGGCAGAACCGTGCCGAGGAAGCGCAGATCCCGGAATTCGCCATGCTCGGCGAACGGCGTGTCGATCTCCCGGTCGATCGCAACGGCGAATGCGGGCTGGTCCCTGAAAAGGCCGAGAAAGACGACGTTGTCGTCGCGTTCGAACGCCGCGACCTGTTCTCGCGTCAGGAGCGCAGCGCCCGGGGGATCGCCGTCCACGAGACAGTGTTCGCCCCAGACGGGGACGAAGCGTGCGCGATCGCTCGCGAGCGCTTCCGCCAGCCAGTCGGAATCCTTGCGCCGTTCGCCGCTGCGATCGACGAACGCACCGGCGAAGACGTTGGGGTCGTCGCTCAATTCCTTGCGAGCAGGTCGCGGATCTCCGTCAGGAGCTGTTCTTCTTTGGACGGCTTCGGCGGTTCCGGCGGCTGTTCTTCTTCCTTGCGCTTCATCGAGTTGATCGCCCTGATCAGCAGGAAAACGGCGAATGCGACGATCAGGAAATTGACGACCGTATCGATGAACATGCCGTAGTTCAGCGCTGCCGCCCCTTCGCCTTCGCCCAGCGCCAGTGAGAGATCGCTGAAACTCACCGATCCCATGACGATACCGATCGGCGGCATGATGACGTCCGACACGAGTGACGAGACGATCTTGCCGAACGCGGCACCGATGATGATCCCCACGGCCATGTCGACGACGTTGCCGCGCATTGCAAATTCTTTGAACTCTTTCAACATCCGGACCAGCTCCCTTTCGATTATTGTCGTTTTTGCCCGTCCGCAACGGGCCCGGCCAGTGTACCGGAAGTGGCCCCTATTACGCAGGCCGGGCAGGTGCGACCGTCGAGCGCATAAGCGTCCTGGACGTAGCGTGCGCCGCATCCGTCGCAGGCTGCCAGATAGAGTTCGTCGTTGTAGCTGATGCATTGCAGCAGGTTCCACGCCCACTCGAAACTGAGCGCCGCGTTCTCGTGCAGCACGAGGTAGGTTTCGTAGGCGCGACACAGGCGGTGGCCGTATTCGACGTCGGGACGCGGCCAGCGCGGGTGAACCTTGTCGTCGTCGTCGATGCGGATCAGGAGGCCGGCGCAGAACAGCGCAACGAGCGTCGTTGCCTGGAGTTGATTGACCGGGTTCCTGACGTAGTGCTGTACCTGGCGCGGCGATTTGCCGCGCCGCCGTTTGACGTCGGCCCGGCCTGCGTCGCGAAAGTAGGTCGCGTAGACCTTGCGGATCCGGTCGTCGGACAGCCCCGTGCATTCGCGAATGGTGCGGGTGCGGGCTTCGTGGCGGATCATCCGGATCGCGAGTTCGAACTGGTTCTTTTCGCCCGCATAGCGGTCGTCAGTGAGTCTCATTTGTTGCTTATTAGGGCTATAAATAGACCATATATGGTATAACTATAGCCTATATCATCCGTAGATGGTCTGGCAGTCCAAAATACAGTAATTCGAGACATGCGCGAGAAACGGGCCGCAACCGCGCCCGAGGGAGGACACATGGCTTACGAGGGGCTGACGCAGGACGATCTCGACAACGTTCGCGCGCTGAACGCCGTTTGGCTGGAACTCGACGGCCGCATGGACGGGGTCGGGCACCGCCTCACGGCGGGGTGCCGGGAACGCCTGGCCGCGGCGCCGTTCCTGCTGTTTTCGTTCAGGGAGCACGACGGCGACTGGTGGACCTGGCTGCTCGATGAGCGTCGCCAGCAGGACCTGCTCGCCGCAATCCCGCAATCCCCGGACGGGTTTCACGGGCTGCAGGTGGCGGCTTTCGCTTTCCTGTGGGAGATGTCGCGCCGCAATCCCTACGTTGCGCGGCTCGTCACCGGCGCCCCCGTCGACTGGTGCGAGCTGATTGCGTCGGTCACTCTGGTGCATGCGTTGGAGCGCATCGCAGGCCACGAAACGATAGAAGCGCGATTCGTCAACGACACCTCCCGTTTGGCCCGTCTTTGCCGCCGCGGCGCGAGTGCGTTGCCCGAGACGCGCCGGTCGGCGCAGCTGTCCGCCCTGCAGGCCATGCTGACGCGCAGTAACGACAAGCAACACGGCGGCCTGCCGGCAGCGGCGTGCCGCATGGCGGTTCCGGCGAGGCGGGCCGCCGACGAACTGTGACGGGTACGGCCGTGCGGTTACAATACGCCGCCTCATGGATGCGCTGACGATAAGAAACCTCACCAAGACGTACGCGAACGGGATCCGGGCACTCAAGGGTATCGACCTGTCCGTCGAGGAAGGCGATTTCTACGCCTTGCTCGGACCGAACGGCGCCGGCAAGACGACGGCGATCGGCATCATCTCCTCGCTCGTCAACAAGACGGGCGGCACGGTCGGGATTTTCGGTCACGACATCGATAAAGAACTCGAAGCGGCGAAGGCCTGCCTCGGCATCGTGCCCCAGGAGGTCAACCTCAACCTTTGGGAAACCGTCGGCAATACCGTGGCGAACCAGGCCGGATATTACGGGCTCAGCGGCGCGCTCAGGCAGGAACGTGTCGAGAAGTACCTGCGCGCGTTGCGGCTCTGGGACCGGCGCGACGACAATGCGCGCAGTCTGTCGGGCGGCATGAAACGCCGCCTCATGATCGCGCGTGCGCTCGTGCACGAACCGAGGCTGCTGATTCTCGACGAGCCGACGGCCGGCGTCGACATCGAGATCCGGCGCTCGATGTGGGACTTCCTGCGGGAGATCAACGAGGCGGGCACGACGATCATCCTGACGACGCACTACCTCGAAGAAGCCGAGTCGCTGTGCCGCAACATCGCGATCATCGACGGGGGACGCATCATCGAGGACGCGCGTATGAGCGAGGTCCTGCGGCGCCTGCATCGCGAGGTTTTCGTCCTCAGCCTGAAACGGGAATTGACGGAGGCACCCGTATTGCGCGGCTTCGAGACGCGGCTGCGGCCGGATTGCGAACTCGAAGTCGAGAAGGGTCCCGAAACCGACATGAACGAGCTGTTCCGGCAATTGCGGGACAGGGGCATCGAGGTTGCGAGCCTCCGGAACAAGGCCAACCGCCTCGAGGAGATGTTCATGCACCTCGTCGAGCGCAAGGGAGGCGACGCGTGAACGTCGCGTTGAACCTCGTTGCGCTCAAAACGATCATTCGCAAGGAGATGGTCCGGGTCCTGCGTATCTGGGTGCAGACGATCGTGCCGCCCGCGATCACGATGACGCTCTATTTCATTATTTTCGGCAACCTGATCGGTCGCCGTATCGGTGCGATGGACGGCTTCGACTACATGCAGTACATCGCGCCGGGACTGATCATGATGTCGGTCATCACGAACTCCTACGGCAATGTCGTGTCGTCCTTCTTCGGAGCGAAATTCGGACGGCACGTCGAAGAAATGCTGGTCGCACCGATGTCTTATGCGACGATCATCATCGGGCACGTTGCCGGTGGCGTGTTGCGCGGCCTCCTCGTGGGTGCGCTCGTCACCGTCATTGCGCTGTTCTTTACGCGGCTGCAGGTCGCCCACCCGTTCGTGATGATTTCGGTCGTGCTGCTGTCGTCGGTGGTCTTTTCGCTGGCGGGCTTCATCAATGCCGTCTTTGCCAGGAAGTTCGACGACATCTCGATCGTCCCGACCTTCGTTCTGACGCCGTTGACTTACCTCGGCGGCGTGTTCTATTCGATCTCGCTGCTGCCGGAGTTCTGGCAGACGGTGTCCAGGGCGAACCCGATCCTGTACATGGTCAATGCGTTTCGCTACGGCATCCTCGGGGTATCCGATATCGACATCGGGCACGCGTACACGATCCTCGCAGCGTTTGTCGTTTTGCTGTTTTCGGCGTGCATGCTTCTCATGAAACGCGGTGTGGGAATCCGCGAGTAGCGTCAGCGGCTAATCGTCGCGGCGGGCGACGTCCTGCGCCGAGGTCCAGGGCCGCACCGCGACCAGCAGCGATCCCGGGCCACCGTGCACACCGATACCGGGACCGAGACCGGTCACGACCAGTTTGCGGATATCGGGGACGAGTTCGCGAATGCACCGGGCGAGTTCGTTTGCCTCCGCTTCGCAGAGTGCGTGCCCGATGCCGATCTCGACCGGACCGTCCGGCGTGCGCCGGGCGACGAAGCGTGCAAAGCGGCCGGGCCGGTCGTGCCTGCCGGTCAGGACGCCGGCGAGCCCGATGCCGCCGTCGGGCATCGTCCGGATGACCGGCATCAGCCGCAGCCATTCCGCGATCGTCTTTACCCACCCGGGCAAGCGCCCGCCGCGCGCGGCGTAGTCCATGTCGCTGAGAATCACATACGACGTCGTCACGGCGACCTGTTCGTGCAGCGCCGCCAGCGTGCTTTCGACGTCCAGGCCGGCGTCGGCGCATTCCGCTGCAAAGACGGCCAGCTGGCCCTGGCCGAGCGATCCGTTTCGCGAGTCGACGACGTGGATCCTCCCCGGCGCGTTGCTGCGCGCTGCGGCAAGGCGCGCGGCCTCGAACGTGCCGCTTGCCGCTCCGGTCAGATTGACCGAGATCACGTCGTCGAAATGACTGGCCAGGAACTGGAACTGGCGGCGGAAATCCCCGGGCGCCGGCTGCGACGTCGTCGGGTGGTTCGGGTTGTTCGCGAGCTCGTCGTAGAATTCGTCGATCGTGATGCCGACCTTGTCGAGATAGCCATGGTCCCCGAACTGAATGCGGCACGGGACCATGTGAATGTCGAGCCGCTCCATGTCCGCATCGCCGACGTCGGCGCCCGAATCCACGATAACGGCGAAGCGGTGTCTACCGTCACGGGTCGCGTGTTGCTGGCGGTGCATATCGTCGGCTTTTTCCGCGCTGAGCTTGCCGAATCGTCGCGCGGTGTCGAAAACGATCTCCGCTTCGTCGACATGGATGTGGATTTTCGCCTTGCGCTTGGTACCGGCAAGCACGAGCGAATCGCCGAGCTCCGACAATGCCTCGCGGAGCTTGCGCCGGTCGATGTCGGCGCCCGTCACGATACATTCGGTGCAGAACCGGTAACGCGACGCATTGTCTGCCGCGGCGAATTCGACGACGGGCTCGATCTCGTGCGCGATCGAGTTGTCGGGCAAGGGAACGACGACGCCGTCGCGCAGGAACTCGGCGACGCCCGTTACGAGTTCGGCGAAGCCTTTGGCGCCCGCGTCGACGACACCGGCTTTACGCAGGACGTCGAGCTGGTTCGGTGTCTCGGCCAGCGCTTCGTCGACGCGCGCCGCCGCCCTGTCGAGAAGCGCGGGAAACGCGGTGTCGCGCGTGGCGCTCGTCTGCGACGAGACACTGTCCGCGAACGCCTTGATGACGGAGAGAATCGTTCCCTCGCGCGGGCGAGACAAGGCGTCGTGCGCGTACTCGTTTCCCCGCTGGACCGCGCTGGCAAACGTGTGCGTCGTGAAGCGCGTGATCTCGCCGGCCGAGTCGCTGATCCCCTGGAAGAACTGCGCGAGGATCGCGCCCGAGTTGCCGCGGGACGCGTCGAGCAAGGCGTCGGCGATCGCGACGAGCATCGTGCCGAGATGCTTCTCCCCGGGTTTGCCGAGCACGCCGAGCGCCGCCCCGAGCGAGAGGCTCAGATTCGTGCCCGTATCGCTGTCGGCGACCGGGAAGACGTTGATTCTGTTGAGAAAACTCTGCTCGGCGATGACCCGGTGTATGCCCGACGCCAGCGCCGTGGCCAGCGTGTCGCCGTCGAGGTACCTGAAATTCCTTGCCGTCAAGCCGGGCCTGTCCGCATCGCGTTAGCGGCCCTGGTCGCGCGGCAACAGGAACGTCGTGCCGTGCATGCTCAGCACGACGCCGTCGGGCGTGATCTCCTCGACGAGCGGTCCTTCCGCAAGCCGCGATCCCTCGTTGTGCCTGGTCATGTTGATGAACACGAAACGATCGTCGGCCGACTCGCTGAAAACGTGGATGTCGACGTGCAGGTCGGGGATCGTCACGGCGCCGTTTGCGCGGACCTCGTGGATCGTCGGCAGGGCGGCCGTATCGACGGACGTGCCGGCCGGCGCAGGCCGTATCCGGGTCGCGGGCGACCCGGCGCCGCGCGGTGGCGCGTTCTCGCGAGCCGCGGCGACCTTGTCCCTGAAGTCGTCGTCGGCGATCGCCGATGCCGAGGTGGCGGTCGCGGGTTCCGCCGGCACGAGCGCCGCCGGTTCGGCGTCCGGCCTCAGGAAGATGCCGATCAGGACGGCCGCGTTGACCAGCAGCAGGGCCCCGACGACCCACAGCCACGCGGGCGGGCCTTCGCGGCCTGCGCTGCTCGCCGGCACGGCCGCAAACTCGGCCGAGCCGTGCTGTTGGCGATCGGTCTCGGATTTCCTGAGCGCATCGAGAATGAACGACATTCGTCAGTCCCTGGCGAGCCGCGGCGTCGACAGGCGTGGCGTGCCTGCGACCGCGAGCCGTGAGTTGATGATGATCTGCGTTCGTTGTCCCGCCAGGCCGTCGACCTCGAGTCGGTGCTCGCGCTGAAAGCGACGGACGATCCGTTCGAGTTCGCCGTCGAACACCTCGGGTCGAGCCGCGGTGCCCGCGTAGCGGCCGTCGATCGCGGCCAGGCTGTTGCGTAACCACGCGACGGCGGGTCCGGTCGAACCGGGTCCGATCGAACCGGAAGATTCCGTCGGCGGCCGCCAGAGCAGCATGAACTCGCCGAACCAGGCTCGTGTGATGTCGGAGATGGCGTGCGTCACCCGGATACCGCCGATCGAAAGCTCGGCGCTGTCTTCGAAGATCGCCGTCAGCACGACCGCATGATCGTTCCCGGCATCGTCGACGAGCGTCAGAATCGCGGGACGGTCCATCTGTTGCAAGCCGGTCCAGGACGAGCGCTGGTACAGGCATGCCAGCCCCGCGTCGCCCGCCTGATCGCAGCCGCTGCGGCTGCCGCTCCGGTATTCGAGGCCCCAGAGTTCGAACAAAGCCGCGAGCGAGTAGTCGAGATTCGTTACGTCGGCCGCGAGTTGCAGTTGTTCCTGCAGGGACGGGCCCGTTTCCACCGCCTCGATCGGCTCGGAGGCGACGACCGGTTCGGGTTCGGGGGCCGCAATCGCCGCGGCCTCGACAAACGGCGTTTCGAGTTGCCGCTCGCTTATCCACCAGGCAGTCGTGGCGACGATGGCGACGGCGGCGACCCCCGCGGCGGCGGCTGTCCGGCGCAGCCACGGCGACCGCTCGAGTTCCCCCTTCACCTCGGCGGCGGCCAGCCGGATGAGGCGGGCGTTCACGCGTCGCGATTCCCGAGCGTAGGCGCCGAGCAGGGCCCGGTCGCAGATGACGTTGATCAGTCGCGGCACGCCCTGCGACAGGCGAAAGACCGCTTTCCTGGCGCCTGCGTCGAACACCTCGCCGAGTGCGCCGGCCACTTTCAGTCGATGTTCGATGTAGCTCGCAGTCTCGTCACGCGACAGCGGCTCGAGGTGGTAGCGTGCCGTGATGCGTTGGGCGAGCTGGCGCAGGTCCGTGCGCGCGAGCAATTCGCGCAGTTCGGGCTGGCCGATCAGGACGATCTGCAGCAGTTTCTGCTTCGCCGTTTCGAGGTTCGTCAGCAAGCGGACCTGCTCGAGGACGGCCGGCGCCAGGTTCTGCGCTTCATCGACGACCAGAATCGTGCGGCGTCCCCCGGCATGCGCGCCGAGCAAATGACGATTCAGGGCATCGGTGAGCGCCTTGACGCTGCCCCGGTTGTGAACGACCTCGATGTGCAACTCTTCGCAGATCGTCGCGAGAAACTCGACGACCGACAATTGCGGATTCAGCACGACGGCGACGTCGGCGTTGCCGGGCATCCGATCGAGCAGGAGCGAACGCACGAGCGTGGTCTTTCCGGTGCCGACCTCGCCCGTCAGCTGGATGAAGCCGCCGCTCTCGGTCACGCCGTAGACGAGGTGCGCCAGCGCTTCTCCGTGGCGCTCGCTCAGGAACAGGTAACGCGGGTCGGGCGTTATCGAGAACGGTTTTTCGTTGAGGCCGAAAAAACGGGTGTACATGGTTCCTTGCCGCGAGCGGGCGGACCGTCGATTCTACCTGAAAATCGACGACTTACGCCGGCCGGCAGCCCCATAGTGGCTTGTTCGGATTGACAGGAATCGAGTACGGGTCAACCTGTCGGGACGATCCGAAAACCATGGGAATCGACGTATGTCCACCCGTCTCGACCTCACCACGATAGACCTCATGGACGCCCTCGACCTCGCGAAACTGATCGAGATGGAGGCGTGTCACCGCTATCAGATGTTCGCGAAACAGTTCGGTCACAGCGGCGGCCGCGACGCCGGCGCGTTTTTCGCCTCCATGGCGGAGAACGAGGCCAGGCACGGCCAGGAACTGGAGGCCCGGCGCGAGGCGCTGTTCGGCAGTACGCCCGCGCGCCTCACCCTGGACGATCTGTTCGATGTGGAAGCCCCCGACATGGGCGATGCCCGGCGCGGCATGTCCGTCATGGATGCATTTGCGGTCGGGCTCGCCGCCGAGCAGAAAGCCTACGATTTCTACGACCGGGCCTTGCCGGGGATCACCGATCCCGGCGTCAGGGAACTGTTCATCGAACTCCGGGACGAGGAGACGGAACACGTCGAAATGCTCAGGGAGGCGATGGCGAAGCTGCCACCGGGTGCCGCCGTCAAACCCGAGTTCGACGAAGACGAGTTGCCCGGTCTGTAGCAGCGAGATTAGGGAGATAAGGAGATAAGGGACAGTTAGGAGATAAGGGACAGTTACCTTATCTCCGCGAGGCGTAAGCCTGCTGATGCGGTCAGGAGGAGATAAAGTAACTGTCCCTTATCTCGGTAACTGTCCCTTATCTCGCCCTAATCTCGCTCCTTGTCCAGTGTGCGAGCGCGGCCAAGGGCATCCGTGCCGAAACGGTCGCGAATCGCGTCGACGGCCCGGTCGACCGGTGCGTCGTCGCTGCCGTCGCCGACGCCGAACAGGTCCCGTTGTACCTCCGCTGCGAGCTCGCTGCCGCCGACCCCGAGGAGCCGGATTCTGGCGCCCGGGTTGCCGGCGAGCCAGTCTCGTAACAGTTTGCGCGCAATCGCATACAGCCGGTCTGTGCCGTTGGCCGGCGGATGCGCCCTGCGTTGCCGCGTAACGGTCGAGAAATCGGACTGACGTATCTTTATCTGCACCGTGCCGGCCGCGAGATTTGCCTTGCGCAGGCGCGCCGCCGTGCGCTCGGCGAGACGAAGCAGCTCGCGCTCCATGTCTTCGCGAGCGTCGAGATCGGTATCGTAGGTT
>JAKSCZ010000186.1 GCA_022360335.1 Pseudomonadota bacterium | reverse complement strand
CTTGTTGACGGCGAGCCACGTCTTCCCGGCGTGCCGTCGCGCAAGGTCCGCAACGTGCTCGTCGGCGGCCGTGAGACCGCTGCGCCCGTCCACCATGACGATCGCGGCATCCGCTTCCTGCAGCGCCTTCACGGTCTGCCCGACCATGGCCTCGTCGATGCCCTCTTCCCCGCCGGCGACGCCGCCGGTGTCGATGACGAGATAGGGAACCGGGCCGAGCCTGCCGAAGCCGTACTTGCGGTCGCGCGTCAGGCCCGGGTAGTCGGCGACGAGCGCGTCGCGCGACCGGGTGAGTCGATTGAAGAGCGTCGACTTGCCGACGTTAGGCCGGCCTGCGAGGGCGATGACAGGGAGCATCGGGAGGCGCCTTCACCGCCGGTCAGGCCTCATCTTCCGCAATGTCGGGCGCGGAACGACGCGGCCGGTCGTCGACGATGACGTAGGCAGCGATACCGCCGCCGTCGCTCTGGACGTAGAGCCGGTTCGCGATGACCAGCGGGTCGCTCGTAATGGCATGCTTGCCGAAACGCTCCCGAGCCTGGAACTCGCCGTCGATGTTGCTCAGAAAATGGGTGTAGCCCTCGAGATCTCCGACGACGACGGTCGTCGCAAACGGCACGGGCCGCGTCAGTTCGCGCCGCAGCAGCGAGCCGTTGCGCCAGACCTCCGCGCCGTTGCGGCGGGTCAGTGCGATGACCTCGCCGTCGTCGCGCGTCGTGTAGACGCTGTTCCAGTCGGCCGATACGCCGACATAGGACGAGATCTCGCGGCTCCATAGAATCTGGCCGGATTCGCTCGCGACGGCCGCAACCCGGCCCTGGTAGCCGGCCGCGTAGAGGTCCTGACCGACGACCGCCAGCCAGCCGTCGATATCGGCCAGCCGGTCGAGATCCGAGCGCCCTTTCGGGGGCGACAGCATCGCCTCCCAGATCACGGCGCCGGTGTCGAGCTCGGCGGCGACGAGGCGTCCGGAATCGAAACCGGCGATGACCGTATTGCCGACCGTCGCCGGGACTGCGGCATGCCGTACGGTCAGCGCCGGCATCGAGCGCTCGAGCGACCAGCGCTGCCGGCCGTCGAAGACGGACAAGGCCTGGAGACGGTTGTCGATGGTCTGGACGATCACCGTGTCGTCCTTCACCAGCGGCACCGACAGCGATTCGGCCTCGACGTCGACGCGCCATTGCTCGGCGCCCGTCGCCGCGTCGAGCGAGATGGCGTATCCGTCCCTGGCCATGACGATCACGTGACCCTCGCCTGCGCCGGGACCGGCCGACAATTCGGTCTCGACGTCGCTGCGCCAGAGTCGCCTGCCGCTTTCGGGGTCGTAGGCCGAGACTCTTCCGTCCCGGCTCGCGGCGTAGATTCGCTTGCCGTCGCCCGCAGGCCGTAGCGCAACGCGCAGGAACTCGGAATCGCCGCCCAGCTTGTCGCTCCAGATACGCTTGATCGTGATCGACTCGTCGAACTCGGCGAGTTCCATCGGCTCCAGTACTTCCTCGTCGTCGCCGAACAGCCCGCAGCCCGCCAGCAGCGACGTCGCGGCAATCAGCCCGGCGATGCGTACGCCCCTGTTCATTCGTCCGCCTCGGGCGGCTCATCCGCCTCGGGCTGCTCGTCCGCCTCGGGCAGGTCGAGCGCTTTCCACTGCACGAGCTGCCGGTCGACCGTCGCCTGGGCCGCCGGATCGAGCAAGGCGTTCTGGTACGCCGCCTGCGCATCCCCGATGCGACCGAGCTCGTGATAGGCGTCGCCGAGCAACTCGTTCCAGGTCGCCGCGAACGCATCCGACGCCTGGCCTTCGAGCAAATCGACGACTTCCCGGGCCTTGCCCTGATACAGCAGAATGCGCGCAAGACGCGTACGTGCAACGTGCTTCATCGGCGCGTCGGCATCGGAGGCCAGCAACTCGCCCAGTACGTCGGCCGCGTCCTGGTCACGGTTCCTGTCCATGTACAGGCGCGCCATCGCAAGCCTGGCCTGCGCGGCGTAAACCGTGCCCGCGTAGACCGAGCCCAGCTCCCCCGCAACGGCTTCGGCTTCCTCGAGGCTGCCGTCCACCACGTGTTCGCTCAGCGCCTCCCACATCGCCGAGCCTTCGGTCTGCGCTTCGAGCCTGCTGTCCTGCCAGTAGTTCCAGCCAAGCAGCGACGCGACGCCGATTGCGAGCCCGCCGATGACGTAGCCGCCGTACTCGGACCACCACGCACGCATCTGTTCAATCTGTTCTTTTTCCGAAAGTAAATCGTCCACGAGACTGCCTTCTAACCCGGCGGCCGGCGGCCGCTCATCCTGTCCTGAAGCACCGCCGCCAGTTCGTCCAGCGCGACGCTTTCCTGTTCGTCGTCCGTGCGCAACGGCTTGAGACCGATGCGCCCCTCGCCGAGTTCCTGTTCGCCGAGTATCAGCGCCCAGGCCGCCCCGCTCCTGTCCGCACGCTTCATCTGCGCCTTGAAGCTGCCGCCGCCGAGATTCGTCTCGACGCGCAGACCCTTCACCGTGTCCCGCAGCGACTCGGCCACCGCAAACGCTTTCTCGCGCGTGCCTTCGCCGAGCGCCGCGACGTACACGTCGGGACGCGCCGCCGGCGCATCGCCGCCGCAGGCCTCGAACAGCGCCACGAAACGCTCGATGCCCATGGCCCAGCCGACGGCCGGCGTCGGTCGACCGCCGAGTTTCTCGACGAGACCGTCGTAACGGCCGCCCGAACACACGGCGCCTTGCGACCCCAGCGCATCCGTGACCCACTCGAACACGGTCCGCGAATAGTAGTCGAGCCCGCGGACGAGCCGCGGATTGACCTCGAACTCTACCCCGGCCGCCGCCAGCAGTCGCTCGAGACCCTCGAAATGGGCGGCCGACGCCTCGTCGAGATAGTCCAGCATGACCGGTGCGCCCTCGACGACCTCGCGCATGTCCGGATTCTTGCTGTCGAGGATGCGCAGCGGGTTCTGCCCGAG
>JAKSCZ010000495.1 GCA_022360335.1 Pseudomonadota bacterium | reverse complement strand
TCGTCGTGCTCGGCGAGGACGTCGGCTACTTCGGCGGCGTGTTCCGCTGCACCGACGGCCTGCAGCGGAAGTACGGCGAGCACCGCGTCATCGACGCCCCGATCGCCGAAGGCGGCATCATCGGCGCGGCGATCGGCATGGGCGTCAACGGGCTGCGGCCGGTCGCCGAAATTCAGTTCGCGGACTACATCTACCCCGGTTTCGACCAGATCGTTTCGGAGCTGGCACGCCTCAGGTATCGCTCCTGCGGCGAGTTCTTCTCGCCCGTCACGATCCGTACGCCCTGCGGCGGCGGCATCCGCGGCGGCCAGACGCACTCGCAGTCGCCCGAGGGCATCTTCACGCACGTCAGCGGCGTCAAGACGGTCATGCCGTCCAACCCCTACGATGCGAAAGGGCTGCTCATCGCCGCGATCGAATCCGACGACCCCGTCGTGTTCTTCGAACCGAAACGCATCTACAACGGCCCGTTCGACGGCGACCCCGAAAAACCCGGCGTCTCGTGGGTCTCGCACCCGAAGGGCGAGGTGCCCGAGGACTACTATACGGTGCCGCTCGGCACGGCCGACGTTGCGCGTGAGGGAGAGGAACTCACGATCGTCACCTACGGCACGCTCGTGCACGTCGCGATCGCCGCCGCGGAGACGTCGGGCGTCGACGCCGAAGTCGTCGACGTGCGTACGATGGCGCCGCTGGACGTCAAGACGCTGACGGATTCGGTCTGCAAGACCGGCCGTTGCCTCGTCGCGCACGAGGCGACGCGATTCGGCGGTTTCGGCGCCGAACTCGCCGCGACGATCCAGAAGGACTGCTTCTACCATCTCGAGGCGCCGATCAGCCGCGTCGCCGGCTGGGACACGCCCTACCCGCACGCGTTCGAGTGGCAGTATTTTCCGGGGCTGAAGCGCATGGTGGCCGGTATCCGGCGGGTCATGGAGGCGGAATGAGCGAGTACATCTTCAAACTGCCGGACCTCGGCGAAGGAACCGTCGAATCGGAGATCGGCGAGTGGTTCGTCAAGGTCGGCGATCTCGTCAACGAGGAGGACGTCGTCGGTACGGTCATGACGGACAAGGCTGCCGTGGAGGTATCGAGCCCGGTGACCGGCACCGTCGTGACGCTCGCCGGCGAACCGGGTGACATCGTCGCAGTCGGAGCGCCGCTCGTGATCTTCGAGACCGGCCCGGCCGTGGGAGGGCCTTCCGAGGCAGCAGCTGTAGGAGGGCCTTCCGAGGCAGCAGCTGTGGGAGGGCCTTCAGGCCCGAACGAAATCGTCGCGGCTGAAGCCGCTCCTACACAGGCAGCGGCCGTGGGAGGGCCTTCCGAGACTGCAACTGTGGGAGGGCCTTCAGGCCCGAACGAAATCGCGAACCAAACCGTCGCGGCTGAAGCCGCTCCTACGGTACCGTCCCGTCGTGTCATGACGTCGCCGGCGATCCGGCGGCGGGCGAAAGAAGCCGGCGTCGACCTCGCGCTCGTACCCGGCACCGGGCCCGGTGGTCGCATCGTGCGCAAGGACTTCGACGACTACGTCGAAGCCCGGGCACAGGCAGCAGCCGTTGCGGCGCCGACACGGCCGAAAACCGGCGTCAGGGAAATCAAGATCATCGGCGTACGGCGCATCATTGCCGAGCGCATGCAGTCCGCGAAACTCGAGATCCCGCACTTCGCCTACGTCGAGGAGACCGACATCACCGAACTCGAGTCCCTGCGCAGGCACGTGAACGGCAAACGGGAAGCGGAGAGCCGTCTGACCCTGCTGCCGTTCCTGAGCCTCGCGCTGATCCGGGCGCTCAGAGACTTCCCGCAGTGCAATGTGACGCACGACAAGGACCGAAACCTGCTTCTGCAGCACGAAGCGGTTCATCTCGGCATTGCGACGCAGACGCCCGACGGACTCAAGGTGCCGGTCGTAAAACATGCGGAGGCTCTGTCGCTGGACGGGCTGTCTGCCGAGATCAGGCGCCTGTCGGAGGCAGCGCGCGCGAACAAGGCCACCAAGAGCGAATTGTCCGGCTCGACGATTACCATCACGAGTCTCGGCAAACTCGGCGGCATCGCCTCGACGCCGGTCATCAACGCGCCCGAGGTAGGTATCGTCGGCGTCAACCGTGCCGTCGAGCGGCCGGTCGTCCTCGACGGGCAGGTACAGGTGCGCCTGATGATGAACCTGTCCTCGTCGTTCGATCACCGCTTCGTGGACGGCTATGACGCGGCGGCGATGATCCAGCGCATCAAGGAGATGCTCGAACACCCCGCCACGATCTTCATTAAATAGGGTGTCAGTCACCTTAAATCGAGTCTAAAGGTGCCAGGCACCTTTAGACTCGATTTAAGGTGACTGACACCCTATTTAGCAGCCCCTGACGATGGCGTCGTTGATCAGGTTCTCCATGAGTTCCTGCTTGCCGCTGGTCTGCGCCGGCTCGCCGTTTTTCGCGGCGAGGTCGCGCAGCTCGACCAGGCCGAGTTCGCCGTTCTCGAACCGCCTGCCCTCGCCCGAGTCGAAACTCGCGTAGCGGCCGTCCTTCAGTTCCGTATAGCGCTGGTCGCCGAGAATCCGATCGGCGATCACGAGACCGCGGGCGAGCGCGTCCATGCCGCCGATGTGGGCGATGAACAGGTCTTCCGGGTCGGTCGATTCGCGGCGTACCCTGGCATCGAAGTTGAGGCCGCCGGGCGCGATGCCGCCGGCCTCGAGCACGACCATCATGCCGTGTACCGCATCGTAGAGATCGGTCGGAAACTGGTCGGTATCCCAGCCGTTCTGCGGATTTCCGCGGTTCGCGTCGATCGAGCCCAGCAGGCCCGCGTCCGCAGCCATGCGCAGATCGTGCGCGAACGTATGCCCCGCGAGCGTCGCGTGGTTCGCTTCGATGTTCAGTTTGAAATCGCCCGCGAGACCGTGTTCGCGCAGGAAGCCGGTTACGGTCTGCGCGTCGGCATCGTACTGGTGATACATGGGCTCCATCGGCTTCGGCTCGACCAGGAACGTACCGTCGAACCCGTTCGCACGGCCGTAGTCGCGCGCTTTCGCCAGGAACATCGCGAGGTGCGCCAGCTCGCGCTTCGTGTCCGTCGTCTGCAGGCAAGCGTAACCTTCCCGGCCGCCCCAGAACACGTAGTTCTGTCCGCCGAGCTCGACCGTCGCGTCGATCGCGGCTTTGACCTGCGACGCAGCGTAGGCCAGCACGTTGAAGTCGGGGTTCGTCGACGCGCCGTTCATGTAGCGCGGGTTCGAGAACACGTTTGCCGTACCCCAGAGGAGCCGCATGCCGGTTTCCGCCTGACGTTCCTTCGCCATGTCGACCATCGCCTGCAGGTTCTTCTCGGATGCCGCAACCGAGGCGCCCTCCCAGGCCATGTCGAAATCGTGGAAGCACCAGAACGGCGCGTCGAGCTTGGTGAAGAACTCGAACGCGGCATCCATGCGATCCTTCGAGCGCTGCAGCCCCTCGGACGCGCGCGCCCAGGCGTTCGGTCGCGTCCCGGGGCCGAACGGATCGGCGCCGTCGGCGCAGAACGTGTGCCAGTAGCAGACCGCAAAACGCAGATGCTCTTCCATCGTCTTGCCGGCGACGACGCGCTCGCGGTCGTAAGTCTTGAACGCGAGCGGATTGTCGGAGTCCGGTCCCTCGTAGCGGATCTGCCCGATGCCCGGAAAATACTCCGTGTCACCGATGAAAACTGTGCGACTCATGATGCATGCCTCTTTTAATGTTGTGTCAGCTGTAGAGCGCGGCAACCTTGTCCACCGCCTGCCGGTATTCCGAATAGGATTCGTTGTAGAAGTTGACCGCCGACGGGCGGGGCTCGCAGCAACGAACCTCGTCCCGGGCCAGGTGCTCCCTCGTCAGCGCGGCGAGATCGGCGTCACCGCCTTCGAGCATGGCCAGCGCCTGCAAGGCGGCGCCCAGCGCCGCCCCCTCGTCGCTCGCGAGCACGGTGACCGGCGCATCGAACACGTCGGCGACGATCTGGCGCCACGTGGCGCTGTTGGCGCCACCGCCCGTCAGCACGATCTCCCCGGCGCTCAGCCCGAGCGCCTTCATCTCGTCGAAGCCGAAGCGCAAGGCATACGTCGCCCCTTCGATCGCCGACCGAAACAGGTTCGCCGGCGTCGTATTGCGGCTGTCCAGCCCGAGGACGACGCCGCGCGCATTCGGCAGATTCGGTGTCCGCTCGCCGTTGAAGAACGGCACGGTCATGACGCCGCCCGAGCCCCGCGGGGCGGCTTCGACCCGGGCTTCGAAAGCCGCAATATCGACACCGACGAGCCCGCGCATGAGCTCCGTACCGACCGTGCAGTTCATCGTGCACAAGAGCGGCAGCCAGCCGCCCGTCGACGAGCAAAACGCGGCAATATTGCCTTTGGGGTCGATCACGGGCTCGTCGGCGTACGCGTAGACCGTTCCGGAGGTTCCGAGGCTGACCGTGACGACGCCGGGCACGACGTTTCCCGTACCGATCGCGCCCATCATGTTATCGCCGCCGCCGATCGACACGGGTACGGCAGGGGGGAGGCCGAGTTCCTTCGCGATCGGCGGCAGCAATGTTCCGACGGGTTCGTTATGCGTCCTGATTTCGGGAAGACAGCTGCGCAGGTCGCGGTCCGGGTCGATCGCGTGCAGCATCGGTTCCGACCACTGCCGCGAGCGCACGTCCATGAATCCGGTTCCCGACGCATCGCCCGCTTCCATGCAGCGTTCACCGGTCAGATAGAAGTTCAGGTAGTCGTGCGGCAGCAGGATGCCGTCCATCTGCGCATAGCGGTTCGGGTGCGAGTCGCGGAACCAGCGGAGCTTGGACGCCGTGTAGCCGGGCAGGATCGGGTTGCCGACCCGTGCAATGCAGGCTTCGGCGCCGCCGAAGTCGTCCATGATCGCCCGGCACTCGGCGCTCGTCGACGTGTCGCACCAGAGCTTCACCGGCGCCTGCACTTCGCCGGACCCGTCGAGGGGCACGAAACCGTGCTGCTGGCCCGAAACCCCGATCGCAACGACCGACTCGCGCACGCCCCCGCCGACCCGTTGCAGGGCCTGCCTGAGCGCGTGGAGCCACCAGTCGGCCTGCTGTTCCGCAACGCCGTCGTCGGTCTGGTAGAGATCCAGCGGCGCACTTTCGACGGCCACGGATTCGCGGGCCTCGAAGTCGTAGCAGACGGTTTTGACGCTTTGTGTGCCGAGATCGATTCCGAGAACGGTGGACATCGAGTGGAGCGCTCCCCCGAAGGTAAATTTGAAAACGTTTACATTCTAGCCGCAGCTACACTGCCCTGACAATCCCGGCTGCGGGTCTATCCGGTTACTTTCTTTTTTATCAATCACTTAGCTCGGGAAATTCGTAGATCGTGCGCTGCCGATAGCGCGAACCGGCCGCGAGCCGCGCGGACGGGAACCGCGGCTGGTTGGGTGCATCGGGAAACCCCTGCGCTTCGAGGCACAGGCCCTGGCGCGGCGTAAACGGTGCGTCGAGATAATCGCCCGTGTAGAGCTGCAGACCCGGCTGGGTCGTGTACAGATTCATGTGCAAACCGGTCGACGCGAGCCTGAGCTCGGCGGCGGGGCGCGCCTCGTTGCGACGCCCGGACAGGACGAAGTTGTGGTCGAATTTGCGCTCTCCGAGCTCGCTTGAGCTTCGAAGATCGAACGACGTATCGGCGACCGGGCGAATCTCGCCGGTCGGGATCTTCGACGCATGCACCGGCGTAAAAGCGTCCGCGAGCAAACGGATCTCGTGATCCTCGAGCGGGCCGCCGAGATTGAAGTACGCATGATTCGCAAGGCTGACGACGGTGTCGCGATCTGTCGTCACGCAGAAGTCGATGGCCAGTGCGCGCGGAGTGAGCAACTCGTACGCAACGCGCACCGACCGGTTGCCCGGGAACCCGCCCACGCCGTGCGCGAGCTCGGTGCGGCATTCCACGCGTTTGCCTCGCGCATCGGTATGCAATTCGAAGAGGCACTGATGCAGGCCGGCGCTGCCGCCGTGCAGGCAATGCCCGGCCGGGCGCTCGTTCGCATCGAGTTCGAACGGCTCGCCGTCGAGCTCGAAACGCGCACCGCGAATGCGGTTCGCGAACGGCCCGACCGTCGTCCCGAGATAGTACCCGTCCGACAGGTAATCGTCGTCGTCGCAATAGGAGAGCACGACGTCGACCGGACCGC
>JAKSCZ010000297.1 GCA_022360335.1 Pseudomonadota bacterium | reverse complement strand
TCCCCTGCGCGAATTCATGCACGTCGACGACCTGGCCGATGCCTGCGTCTTCCTGATGGAGCGCGATGTCGAAGCTCAGGTCATCAATGCGGGCTCTTCGAGCGAAATCAGCATCCGGGACCTTGCGAATCTCATCGGGCGAATCGTCGATTACGAGGGCGAAATCGTTTTCAATACGGAGATGCCGGACGGGACGCCTCGCAAGCTGATGGACTCCGGCCGCATGCGTGCGCTTGGCTGGGAGCCCGGAATCTGCCTGGAGGACGGCATCGCCGCAACCTATCGCTGGGCGCTGGCGCATCGATTCGCGGGCTAGCGGCCTGTTGTCGGCGGCGTCAGACCCGGTCTAAATCGCGAACTGCTTCACAGTTTCGTGCAGTAATCCGGCAGACGCGCGATTGTATTTCGACTATGTGACTTGTGTACTGACCGCCGATATAATCTGTCGCTATATTTGGAGTCCACGTCACACACTCGGCCAACGAGTTGTCAACGAGATTTAGTGCGATCCGTTCTTGCTTGGGATTGAATCGATTGACTCGCAGTTGAGCCGGCGCCTGCTTTGGTGTCGGGGGGCTTTCTGCGGGACAGGCTTGGGAGCTTATGAGCAACGTAGTATCGAAAGTCGCTGAGCGCGCCGACCGTCGGAACGGCGTAAGAAATACGCTGAGCGTCTCGATGGACATAGTGGCGCCGTCCTCGGCAGCACGAAAACCGGCGCCGGTCGTTCGATGGCGCCGGCCGGAAACCCGTTCCGAGCCCCGCCGCACGTGGTGGGGCGAGCGCGTCTTCGACGTCGTCGGTGCGATAACGATCGGCGTCCTGTCGTTACCCGTGTCCCTGATCATCGCCGTTGCGATTCGAGTGTCCGGGTCGCCGGTCTTCTTTCATCATAAGCGTATCGGGCGAGACGGCAAACCGTTCGACTGCTACAAGTTCCGGTCGATGATCCCCGATGCGGAGCGCGTCCTGCGCGATCTGCTGGCGTCCGATCCGGCCGCGATGCGCGAATGGGAAAGGACCTACAAGCTGCAGGACGATCCGCGCATTACGCGTCTCGGCCATTTCCTGCGCAAGTCCAGCCTGGACGAGCTGCCGCAGCTGTGGAACGTGCTGAGAGGCGAGATGAGCCTGGTCGGCCCGCGCCCGATCGTGCAGGAGGAACTGATCCGGTACGGCAGGTACGCGTCGCTCTATACGGCCGTACGCCCGGGCATGACCGGTCTGTGGCAGGTCACGGGGCGCAGCGATTGCACCTACTCCCGCCGGGTTTCTCTCGACAAATTGTATGTGCTCAAAAAGTCGATTCGCGTCGATCTCATGATCATGTTGCGAACGATCAAGGTCGTGATCAACCGGGTCGGCGCCGTCTAGTGTCCTGTCCCGGAAGACGTCGACATCGCTGTAGTGTGAACAGGTCCTGAGAAGGCCGCCGCACTCGTCTGTATAATCCGGCAATCTTCCACAATTCCAGCGAAAAGCACGAGAAATGCGTCTCACAATCTTCGGCTCCGGCTACGTCGGCCTCGTCCAGGGTGCCTGCATGGCCGAGATGGGCAACCATGTCGTCTGCTACGACATCGACAAAGACAAGATCGACCGTCTCAACAACGGCGAGATACCGATTTACGAACCCGGCCTCGAGGCGTACGTGGAGCGCAACGCCGAAGCCGGCCGGCTCGAGTTCACGACGGACGTCGGAAAAGCCGTCGATCACGGCCTGTTCCAGTTCATCGCGGTCGGTACGCCGCCGGATGAGGACGGCTCCGCCGACCTGAAGCACGTGCTCGCCGTTGCGCGGTCGATCGGCGAGAACATGGAGGATTACCGCATCGTCGTCGTCAAGTCGACGGTGCCGGTCGGTACCGCGGACAAGGTCAGGGCCGAGATCGCCAAAGCCCTCTCGGAACGCGGCAAGAGCATCGAGTTCGACGTCGTGTCGAACCCCGAGTTCCTCAAGGAAGGCGACGCCATCAGCGACTTCATGAAACCGGACCGCATCATCGTCGGTACCGACAACCCGCGCACGACCGAGTTGTTGAAGTCCCTGTACGAGCCGTTCAATCGCAATCACGACCGCGTCATCAGTATGGACGTGCGCTCCGCGGAACTGACCAAGTACGCGGCCAACGCAATGCTCGCCACCAAGATCAGTTTCATGAACGAGCTGGCGAACCTCGCCGAGAAATTCGGCGCGGACATCGAGAACGTGCGCATCGGCATCGGATCGGACCCGCGCATCGGGTATCATTTCATCTACCCCGGCGCCGGCTACGGCGGCTCGTGTTTTCCGAAAGACGTCCAGGCGCTGGCGCGCTCGGCGGGCCAGGCCGGCTACGACGCCGAGTTGCTGAACGCCGTCGAGTCCGTGAACTACCGGCAGAAGACCCGCCTGTACGAGAAGCTCCACACGCACTACGGCGGCAAGCTGGACGGCAAGACGATCGCGCTCTGGGGCCTGTCGTTCAAACCGAATACGGACGACATGCGCGAGGCGCCGAGCCGGGTGCTCATCGAGGCGCTGCTGGAGGCCGGTGCGGCGGTGCGTGCCTACGACCCGGAAGCGATGACGGAGGCGGCACGCATCTACCCCGACCGGGACGGGCTGACCTTGTGCGAGTCCGCCTACGGAGCGCTGGACGGCGCCGATGCACTCGTGATCGTGACCGAGTGGCAGGAATTCCGCAGTCCCGATTTCCAGGCGATCAAGGAGCAGCTGGCCGACGACGTCGTCGTCGACGGCCGCAACCTGTACGAGCCGCAGGTGGTCGAGGCGCTCGGTCTGAAGTACTACGCCATCGGCCGCGGCCGCGGGACGAACAGGCCGAAGACGAACTACGGTCGGCGCAAAACGGACAAATGACGGGCGGGATACTCCCTGTCATCCTGTCCGGCGGCTCCGGCACGCGCCTGTGGCCCGCGTCGCGTTCCATGTACCCCAAGCAGCTCCTCCCGATTGCCGGGGACAAGACCATGCTGCAGGCCACGGCCTTACGCACGAGTGCGCTGCCGACCGCCAGCCTGAAACGATCCGGTTACAAACACCTCGTCGTCTGCAACGAGAGCCACCGTTTCTCGGTGGCCGAGCAGATGGCGGGCATCGAGCGGCGTGCGCAGATCATCCTCGAACCCGAGGGGCGCAATACCGCCCCGGCAATCGCCCTGGCGGCCTTGCTGGCGAAAGACGTCGACCCGGACATCGCGCTGCTCGTCATGCCGGCCGATCACGTGATCCGGGACGTGGCGGCGTTCCAGGCCGCGGTGCTGCGCGGCGTGGAGGCCGCGCGGCAAGGCAGGCTGGTCACCTTCGGCATCGTCCCGACCTCGCCCGAGACCGGGTACGGGTACATCAAGGCGAGTCCAGGCGGTGAGGCGGCCGTCCCGGTCGAGGCATTCGTCGAGAAGCCCGACGGGCCGACGGCACAAAAGTACCTCGACGACGGCGCTTACTTCTGGAACAGCGGCATGTTCCTGTTCGGCTCCGGCGCGTTCCTGGACGAGCTGCGGGCGCTCGCGCCGGACATCCACGAGGCCTGCGAAGAGAGTATGGTGAACAAGTCCTTCGACGGCGACTTCGTGCGGCCCGCGCCGGACCTGTTTGCCGCCTGTCCGTCGGATTCGATCGATTACGCGGTCATGGAGAAGTCGCACAATGCGGTCATGGTGCCGCTGGACGCCGGCTGGTCGGACGTCGGTTCCTGGTCGGCCCTGCACGACGTCTCGGCACGGGACGACGACGGCAACGCGTTCTCGGGCGATGCGCTGATGCACGATTGCGCCAACTCGTTCGTGCAGGCCGAGAGCCGCCTCGTGGCGGCGGTCGGACTCAGGGATACGCTCGTCGTCGAGACCAGGGACTCCGTGCTGGTCGCCGACAAGGCCCGTTCCCAGGAGGTCAAGGATCTCGTCGACAAACTCGAGGCGGCCGGCAGGGAGGAGGTCAGGCTGCACCGGCAGGTTTTCCGCCCCTGGGGCAGCTACGATTCGATCGACACGGGAGACGGCTTCCGGGTCAAGCGCCTGATCGTGAAGCCCGGCGCGGTTCTGTCCCTGCAGAAGCACGCCCACCGGTCCGAGCACTGGGTGTGCGTCAGCGGGAAGGCGCTGATCACCCGCAACGACGAGGAATTCGAACTCAGGGTCAACGAATCGACGTACGTGGCGGTCGGCGACGTTCACCGCATCGCCAATCCCTATGACGAGCCCGTGCACATCATCGAGGTCCAGTGCGGCCGTTACCTCGGTGAAGATGATATCGTTCGCCTCGACGACAACTACGGCCGCGAAGGCACGAATACCTGAATGGACATCACCTGTTTCAAGGCCTACGACGTTCGTGGGCAGATACCCAACGAGCTCAATGCCGACATCTGCTATCGCATCGGCAACGCGGCCGGCGAATTCCTGGGCGCCGAATCGGTCGTGGTCGGCTGCGACATGCGGCTGACCAGCGAGGAGTTCTCGGACGCCGTGATCCGGGGGCTCGTCGACGCCGGTATCGAAGTGTTCGATATCGGCCTGTGCGGCACGGAGATGGTGTATTTCGCGACCGGCCACCTCGGGGCGGACGGTGGAATCATGGTCACGGCGAGCCACAATCCGGCGGATTACAACGGCCTGAAGCTCGTGCGCGAGCAGGCCAGGCCGATCAGCGCCGACACGGGCCTCGCCGATATCCGGGCGCTGGCCGAGGGCGACGAGCGGCTTGCGGGCGAGGGCGGCAAACGGACTCCCGTCGAGATCCTCGACGACTACGTCGCGCACCTGCTCGGCTACGTCGACGCGGCGGCGCTGAAACCGCTCAGGCTCGTGGTCAATCCGGGCAACGGCTGTGCGGGTCTGGGCAGCGACGCCCTGGAGCCGCACCTGCCGTTCGAACTCGTCAAGATCCACAACGAGCCCGACGGCAGGTTTCCGAACGGTATCCCCAATCCGATGTTGCCCGAGAACCAGGCGGTGACGGCCGATGCAGTCCTGGAGCACGGCGCGGACTTCGGTATCGCATGGGACGGCGATTTCGACCGCTGCTTCCTGTTCGATGAGAAGGGAACCTTCATCGAGGGCTACTACATCGTCGGCCTGCTGGCCGGGAGCATCCTCGCCAGGAACCCGGGCGCCGGCGTCGTCCACGATCCGCGCCTCACCTGGAACACGATCGAGATCGTCGAGGAAGCGGGCGGCGAAGCCGTGCAGAGCAAGTCCGGCCATTCGTTCATCAAGGAAAAAATGCGCGAAGTCGACGGCATCTACGGCGGCGAAATGAGCGCTCACCACTATTTCCGCGACTTTTCGTATGCCGACAGCGGCATGATTCCGTGGCTGCTGGTCGCCGAACTGGTGTCGACGACCGGCAAGCCCTTGTCCGAACTCGTCGGCGAGCGCATGGCGAAGTTCCCGACGAGCGGGGAGATCAACCGCCAGGTAGGCAATGCGCAACGGGCCATTGCCGCCGTGCGCGAGCGCTACGCGCCCGATGCCCGTTCGATCGACGAGACCGACGGGGTCAGCCTCGATTACGGCGACTGGCGTTTCAACCTGCGCGGGTCCAACACCGAGCCGGTCATCCGGCTCAACGTCGAGAGCCGCGGGGACCGGGAATTAATGCAGACGAAGACGGCGGAGATCCTGGCCTTCATCGACACGCTCGACTGATTTTCCCCGCCTCCCCGGACGTTTGACATAAACCGCGCCTGCCGACCTCGCGCCGCAAAGCGTGAACCCGTTGCATCATGGGCTGTTGAGCCGCATGGGACTGTCGTGTACGCTGAAAGAAAAGTGTGACGGAGTTCACATTTCCGAACCGAACGGCAGGCTCGGTTTGTCGCTACAGTCTCTAGTATTCTTGTCGTCTCTGCGGGGATGACGACGGCGCGTTTTCGATGGGCATCAATAGTAAGAAAAAGACGCATTCGGCCCGCCGGATGTCACGCCGTTTTGCAGCGATCCTGGCGGCCGGCCTGGTACTGGCCTCCGCGTCGGCCTCCGCAGCGCCGCCGACGCTGGACCCGATCGGCAACCGCTCCGTCGACGAACTCTCCGAGCTCGCGTTCACCGCCACGGCCAGCGACACGGATATTCCGGCCCAGACGCTGACTTTCAGTCTGGATCCGGGTGCGCCGGCGGGTGCGGGCATCACGTCGGGCGGCGCCTTTACGTGGACGCCGAGCGAGGCGCAGGGTCCGGGCAACTACGACGTGACGGTGCGCGTGACCGACGACGGGGCGCCGAACGAGGATGACTTCGAGACGATCACCATCACGGTGGGCGAGGTGAACGTGGCGCCGGTGCTGGGCCTGATCGCCGACCAGGGCGTGCAGCAGGAATCCCTGCTGACGTTCACGGCGACGGCAACGGATGCGGACGATCCGGCCAATACGCTGACCTTCAGTCTCGATCCGGGCGCGCCGACGGGCGCCGCGATTACCTCCGGCGGCGTGTTCACGTGGACGCCGACGACGACGCAGGGTCCCGGCGACTTCGACATCACGGTGCGCGTGACCGACGACGGGGTGCCGAGCGAGGACGACTTCGAGACGATCACGGTGACAGTAGGCGAGGAGGCGAACGTGGCGCCGGTGCTGGCGCTGATCGGCGACCGGAGCGTCGACGAGTTGACGGCGCTGGCGTTCACGGCGACGGCGACGGACGCCAACGATCCGGCCCAGACGCTGACTTTCAGTCTGGATCCGGGTGCGCCGGCGGGTGCGGGCATCACGTCGGGCGGCGCCTTTACGTGGACGCCGAGCGAGGCGCAGGGTCCGGGCAGCTACGACGTGACGGTGCGCGTGACCGACGACGGGGCGCCGAACGAGGATGACTTCGAGACGATCACGAT
>JAKSCZ010000550.1 GCA_022360335.1 Pseudomonadota bacterium | reverse complement strand
GCGACCGATAAGCTTACGCTGAGTGGCGCATTCAGTGTCCTGGATACCGAGATCACGCGGCTCAACGCCGAGCTGGACGGCATCTCCGCACCGGTCGGCAGCGATCTGCCGTTCGCGGCCGATTTCTCGGCGAACCTGCGTGCCCGCTACGATTTCGACATCGACTCGCTGGGCGAACTCGATGGCCTGGCGGGTTACGTCACCGGCGTCATTGCCTACACCGGCGAAAGCGTTGCCGGCGTCAAGATGGATGCGTACGTTGCCGAAGACACGCTGCAGCGCGTTTACCAGGTTGCCGGATCGGGACTCGGTATCCGCCGGGAAGCCGATACATTCCTCGGGGCGGCTCCGGGTACCGACCTGATCAACGAATCCGGCGTGCCGGGTGGTCGCTTCGTCCAGGGCGGTTACACGATCGCGAATATCGCGTTCGGCGTGACGATGGACGAATGGTCGGCGGAGCTGTTCGTCGATAACGTGGCTGACGAAAACGCGGCCGTCTACGTCGATACTCAGAACTTCACGCCGAAGGTCGTCACTAACCGGCCGCGTACGGTCGGTATTCGACTGTCCTACGACTTTTGACGAACCAGCATCGGTCGGACGCGAGAGCCGGCACGGCCGGTGACCGCCTGGCGCTGGCGAAGGAGCTGATCCAGGCGGCGCGTTTTGACGACGCCGAAGCCGAGTTGCTCGGGTTCGTCGACGACGAGCCCGAGCCACGACTCGCGGCGGAAGCGTATTACATGCTCGCCGTCGCCCGGCGCTACCTGCAGGATTACGAGGGTGCGCTTTCCAGCGTCGATCGACTGCTGCGGCTGAAGCCGGACTATGGCCGCGCGTTCCAGGAACGCGGGCACGCATGCCTCGCGATGGATGAACCCGGCAAGGCAACCGCCGCGTTTACCGCCGCGGCGGAAAGCAATCCGGGCCTCATCGCCAGCTGGCGTTCGCTGGTGAGCCTGCACGCAAAGGCGGGCAGGGAGCAACAGTCGAGATTCGCCAGGGTGCAGCTCGACTATCTCTCGGAACTGCCGCCCGAGCTGCTCGGCGTTATTGACCTGACCCACGAAGGGCAGTTGTTGAAGGCCGACCAGCTGTGCCGCCGGTTCCTGCGACAGAACAGGCACCATATCGAGGCGATGCGACTGTTGGCCGACATCGGCATCCGGCTGCGCGTCTATGACGATGCCGAGTTCCTGCTGGAGAGCTGCGTCGAGCTCGCGCCGGAGAATATTCGCGCGCGCGGTGACTACGTGAAGATCCTGAATCGCAAGGGCAAGTTCGGGCAAGCCTGCGAACAGGCCCGTATTCTCGACCAACAGCAGCCCCGGAACCCCGCCTGGAAGCTCGGTATGGCAAGTGCGCTGATGGGCCTGGGGCGAGTATCCGAGGCCATCGCGCTGTATGAGGATAACCTGGAGCGTTCGGCAAACAAGGCGGGTGTCCGGGTCATGCTCGGTCATGCCTGCAAGGCACACGGCGATTTCGAAGCGGCGATCGATGCGTATCATGCGGCCTGCGCTGACAGGCCCGATTACGGCGACGCTTACTGGAGCCTGGCCAACACGAAGACGTATTCGTTCGACGATGACGAACTCGACCGGATGCGCGCTCATGAATCGAGTTCCGAGACAACGGGCGATGACCGTATTCATCTGTGCTTTGCAATCGGGAAAGCATTCGAAGACCGCAATGATTACAGCGCTTCGTTCGATTACTACGAACGAGGTAACCAGCTACGACAAGCGCAGAGTGGTTACAGCCCGGACCGGACGAATGACCTGGTTCGGCAACAGATGGAGACCTGCACGCGCGAGCTATTCGACAAGCGCGGCAGTTTGGGCTGCCGGCAGCCCGACCCGATATTCATCGTCGGGATGCCGCGGGCGGGTTCGACGCTGCTCGAGCAAATCCTTGCTTCACATTCGATGGTCGACGGGACCATGGAACTCCACGAGATCCTCGGCCTGGCGCAGCGTTTGGGCGGGCGAAATGCCGCAGGCCCACCCGCCTATCCGCAAAACCTGTGGGAACTCGATGACAGCTACTTCGAGCGATTCGGCGGCAAGTTCATTGACGATACCCGGGTCTACCGGGGCGATGCGCCCTTCTTCATCGACAAGATGCCGAACAACTTCATGCATGTCGGGTTGATTCGCCTGATTCTCCCGAACGCAAAGATCGTCGATGCGCGCCGTCATCCCATGGCATGCGGCTTCAGCTGCTTCAAGCAGTTGTTCGGCGAAGGGCAGGACTTCAGTTACGGCCTCGAGGCGATCGGCCGCTATTACTCGGATTACCTGCGCCTGATGGATCACTGGGATGAAGTCGTGCCGGGATTCGTGCTGCGCGTCATGCATGAAGATGTCGTCAATGACCTCGAAACGCAGGTGCGCCGTATCCTCGATTTCTGCGGGCTGCCGTTCGAGGAGGCGTGTCTCGAGTTCCACAGAACCGAGCGCAGCATCAAGACACCGAGCTCGGAGCAGGTCAGGCAGCCGATCTATCGCAGCGGGCTGGAATACTGGCGTAACTACGAGTCCTGGCTGGATCCCCTCAAGAACGCGCTCGATAGCGAAATCCGGCGTCAGTTCGGCATACACTAGCCCCATGAAAGACTATGACGAGATCCTGATATCGCTGCGCAAGATCATGCGGGCAGCCGATCTGCATTCGCAGAAGCTGATGAAGGAATCAGGACTGACTGCGCCACAGCTACTCGTCATGCAGGCGATTGAAAAGGAGGGTAGTCCATCGACGAGCACGCTTGCGCGCCACATCGCCGTATCGCAGGCGACGATGACAAGAATCATCGACAGGCTCGAGCGGGCGGGTCTAGTCAGGCGTGAGAAGTCGAGCAAGGATAAGCGTGTCGTCAACATCAGTTTGACCGATGCCGGCAACACGAAACTGGAGTCGGCGCCGGAGCCCCTGCAGGCGGAATTCCTGCGGCGGTTTCGAAAGCTTGAGGACTGGGAACAACAGATGCTCAAGTCATCGCTGCTGCGTGTTGCCAAGATGATGGATGCCGAGGATATCGATGCTGCGCCGATTCTCCAGACCGGTGCGATCGTCGACACGCAGTGAGTATTGGGCGCAGCGTATAAGGACTCTCCGATATGAATCAAGAGACTGGTCGGGCCAACAACTTTCTGCCTATCTGGGTCTGGTTGATCGTACTCGCGCAGATTCTGCTGGTGTCATTTTTCTCGGCCGGGACAGCCATGAGCCCGGCAGATTTCATACCGGACGTATCAGAACTGAATTACGTGACACAATTGTATGTGACAAGAAACGTAACGATAGTTCTGGGGATCGTCGGTGCTCTGCTACTGAGGTCTCACAAAGGCCTTTTTGTAGTATTGGTTGTCAGGCTATTGACGGACATAGCCGATGTCATCACCGTGTATGCACTGGATGTCGAAGTAATCAAGTCTGGTGTGCCCATGGTAGTAGCACTATTGATCGTTCCTGCGCTACTGGCCAGCGGCTACTTGTGGAAGAGAATTAGTAGGGGTGACTAGTGCTTTTCAAAGAACAGGCCCTCATAGACGAAAGCGCGCCCAAGCTGTTCGCATTCGGCTGCGCCGACGCCCGCCCGGCGTAGCGCCGGTTCCCATTCGTCGCGGACTGTTTCAACGATGCTGTCGAATATCTCTGTCGCTTCTTCGCGTTCCAGCATGAAGCGGCCGTGGCCTGAGACGAGATTGGCTTTGTTCGCGCCCCTGCCATGTAGACCGCAGTCGAGTGCCAGGGACCGCTCCTGTGAGATTACCGCGAATGGTGTCAGGTCATAGGCGGGGCTCAGCCGCCAGGTATTCTCACGGGCAAGGACTGCGTGATTGCGGGGATGATCGTCAAGGTTTGAAACTGCGGCGTTGAATACCATCCGCCGATACAGCTCGCGCAAATCCTCTTGTGGATCGGCGCTCACGCGACGAATTTCATCGGCCAGGAGCAGGTAGGACCAATCTCTGCGTGTCGTCGGATCATCGTCGGTGCGTAGCAGAGTTACGGCGCTTACCATGCGATGACGCCGATACCCGTCATCAGTCCGATCTCGATCGAACCGGCGAACAAGCAAGACGTCGCGGCCTGCCACTGTGGTTAGCCGGCTGTCGGCTGCATCGAGTCCGCATTGACGTGCAAGCTGCAGGAGCGCGTGTTCCGTGCGCGGCTGATTGTAGTTATCGTCGGTCCGTACGAACTTCGCCACCCATAGTGCATTGCCGTCCTCGACGACGGCTTTTGGGCGTGCGCCGCCCATCGATGTGCCGCCGAGCATAAGAAGGTCTTCTGTTTGTTGCCCGACGCTTCCGGCCAGGTCAGGATCGCCCTTGATGAGTGCATCCGCCGCTTGCTGCAATCGTTCGAGATCGAGTGTGCGGTTAAACTCGTTCTCCGGGAAAGGCGGCTCAGTATTGCGCCCGAAGCCAAGCGCACCCGCGCGATCATCCGGTGCTCGCAGCAAGTAGTCGAATGGCGACATCTGACCACCGACATGGCGGTCCATCACTTTTCTGCCCCATGCATCCGGCATGGCGTCCCTGATCGCACCGAAGAAGCCATCCATCATGGCCGTTTCGAATTTGCCCGGCTGCAGGCGCAGGTTGACCGGGTCGAGTGCAACTGCGTTTGCACGTTCGCGATAGCTGCGCACGTAAATGAATTCTCCGACGTTTGCGCCCTCCCGGGTTTCGCGCAGCGTGAAGCGGCCGGCGGTAACAAATGCGGTTTCCCCCGGGAGAACGATGTAGACGTAGCATTCAGAAGTCATCGTCGTACGCCTTGCGCTTGGGCGCGGTTTTGGGGCTGCGAGCGGACTCAAGGGTCTTGCCCTCGAGATCCCCGTCGGGATCGGCAACCTCGTCCATCTGACGCAGCAAACCAAGAGCCCACAAGGCCCCGATATAGGCCGCGATTGCGGTCGTCGGCTTGCCGCGTTCGATATCGCCCATGACATAGCGCGAGATCCCGATTCTCCTGGCCAGGTTCTCGCGTGAGAGCTTGCGGCGCAGCCGGGCCGTGCGGATATTGCGTCCGAGCCGGGAGAGCGCTTCTGCGACGGCGTGAGGTGGGGATTCGGCGATTTTGCTGACGCGTGGCATATCTATTT
>JAKSCZ010000071.1 GCA_022360335.1 Pseudomonadota bacterium | reverse complement strand
GCACCCGTATTCGTGCTCGGCGCATTCATCTGGATCTTCGTCCACGGTCTGTTCATGCTCGCCGGCGCCTGGCTCTTCCGCGTCGACGTTCACAGCGTGGCCATCGCATCGGCTGCGAACATCGGCGCCGCGGCGTCCGCGCCGATCGTCGCGGCACACCATCGTCCGAACCTCGTGCCGGCGTCGATCCTGCTGGCCCTGCTGGGCTATGCCCTGGGCAATTACCTGGCGCCGGCGACCGGCTATCTCGCAAAGTGGATAGTCGGCCAGTAGGCGATGCGGTTCAAACGGGCGAAACGCGCAGCGGCGGTCGCGGCAGTCCTCACGGTCGTCGCCGCGACCGTACTCGTCGCGTTGTGGCGGGATCGCGCGAATCTCGACAACATCGATTGGCCGCCGGCCCCCGAAGCCGCCGGCGGCGCTCTGGGCGTGACGTGGCTCGGCGTGACGACGGTACTGTTCGATGACGGAGAGACGCAGGTCCTGATCGACGGCTTCTTCTCGCGACCGTCGCTCGCCGACGGCATCCTGCGCCGCCCCGTCGACAACCACGCCCCGACGATAAACTTCGCGATGCACGAATTCCGGATGCGGCGGCTCGCTGCCGTCATTCCCCTGCATTCGCACTACGACCATGCCATGGACGTCGGCGCGATCGCAAAGCGCTCGAGCGCGTCGGTCGTCGGCTCGGAGTCGACGGCCAACATCGCGCGCGGCGCGGGCGTCCCGGAGGATCAGATCGTCGTCGCCGCCGACCGCGATACCTACGAATTCGGGCAGTTCGAGGTGCGCCTGATCGAGTCCCGCCACGGACCGATCGGCTGGCGCAAAACGGTGCCGCTTCCCGGCACGATCGACGAACCGCTGACGCTGCCGCAGCCGGTAACGAGCATGCGCGTCGGCGAAGTATGGTCCGTCGTGGTCGAGCACCCTCAGGGCACGACGCTGGTCCAGGGCAGCTCCGGATTCGTCGACGGCGCGCTGGACGGCCTCACGGCCGACCTCGTGCTGCTGTGCTCCTACGGCCTGTCGTCGCTGGGCGCCGAGTATGCGGAGCGATACTGGCAGTCGACGGTGACGGCAACCGGCGCCAAAGCCGTCGTGCCGATCCACTTCGACGACTTCACGGCGCCGTTCGGCGCGGTCGTGCCGTTCCCGAGGATCCTCGACGATATCGAGACCGCGGCCGGCTGGTTCGAGACCTTCCGCGACGCCCGGGACGTCGATACGAAGCTGTACAAACCCGCTTTCGGGCGCAGGATGGCCGTCTATACGGAGCCGTCCTCGAGCACCTGAGCATCGCCCGGCGGCCCGAGGCGCCGGCGTCCGGCGATCAACTCGAGTTTTTGCGCGCGGCTCAGGCGTTTGACCCGGCGCTCGAGACGCGACGCGAGTGCACGGTCGCCGACGAGGGTTTCTAACACGATCTCGAACGGGCCTTTGCCGCGCAGGTATTTCGCGCCCCGCGGCCCGGACTCGTGTTCGGCCAGCCGCCGCCGCACGTCGCTTGCAATGCCGGTGTACAAGGTGCCGTCCGCACAGCGCAGGATGTACAGGCTGAATGCCGCGGAAGACAATCGCTCAGGCGTTCCCGCCCGTGAGTTTGTCGCCGAGCACACGAAAAGCGCCGGCCTCGATGCTGTCGAGATTCTCGGTCGTTTCCGACCAGGTGAGCACGATGTCCGACGCGCCGTCCAGTTCCTCGGCGGCCTCATGGAGACTCAGGGTCAGAACGTTGCCGGTCAGCGCGGCTTCCCTGATCAGGTTGTGGCCGCCGAATTGTTGCTCGTTGATCTCGATGTAGATCGATTCGTCGAAGTCTTCGTCGATCGTGCGCATCAGGAGCAGATAGTCGCTGATATCGCCCGTGTCGGTCGTCCTGGCGAAAAACAGCATCGTCGCGTTCTCGCGAACGTCGAATGCAACCGTGTCGTATTGGCGGCTCTCAGTCATCTGACCCTCGATCGTCGAGTGTCCGTTGTATCAGGTCGTCCTTCTCTTGCCAAATCCCGCCGAGCCAGGATTGCACCCGTCGACGCCATGCCCGGTCGTTCTCGTAATCGCCTTCGGTCAGCCAGGTTTCGACCGGCCGCGTGCGCAGTAGGGCGCGCACCGTTACATGGCGGCCGCAACACATGTCCCAGAATTTCGCGATGCCCTCCGGGTAGACGATCGTGACGTCCAGGACTGCGTCGAACAGGTCGCCCATCGACGACATCGCGACGGCGAATCCGCCGGCCCGCGGACGCAACAGGTGCCGGTACGGCGCAGCGTGCCGGTCCCGCTTCTCCCGGCTGAAACGCGTTCCCTCGACGAAATTGATGACGGCGGTCGGCGTGTTCCGGAACTTCCGGCAGGCCCTGCGCGTCGTCTCGAAATCCCTGCCTTTCAGGTGCGGGTTGCGGGCGAGGTACGCCGCCGAATAGCGCTTCATGAACGGCATGTCCATCGCCCACCACGCGAAACCCATGATCGGAAACCACATCAGCTGCTGCTTCATGAAGAACTTCAGGAACGGGATGCGCTTGTTCAAAAACCGGTACAGAACGAAGATGTCCACCCAGCTCTGGTGGTTCGCGACCACGAGGTACCAGCCGTCGTAACGCAAGCCGTCGAATCCTTCACCACGCCAGTCGATCGACGCGAACCGTTCGAGGACCGCGAGATTGACGGCGGCCCAGTTCCGGCCGATGACCATGAGCCGGTGCGTCACGATGCGCCGCACGGCGGCGAGCGGGAGCAGGAGCTTCACGAGCGCGAGCGCGAACAGCGGCACGAACCAGAACAGCGTGTTCAGGGCAATCGCGCCGAACACGAGGATGCCGCGGAGATGTCGGATGACTGCTCGCAAGATACCGTGGCCCGGTGAACAGGCCGCATTCTAGCCCGAAGCAATGACCGGGTTCCCATCGAAACACCGAAGGGCCGCCCAGCGCGCCGGTCGCCGCTTACGGGTTTCCCCGGGTAGCGGGCGCCCGATGCAGGCGGTACTCTACGCCCCGCGCTTCCCGCACGGATCGACCCGATGACCGCCAAACGCATCGACGGCAAGGCCAAGGCCGAACGGCTGGCCGAGTCCATCACCGAACAGACCGCCGCACTTCTCGACGGCCATGGCATCAAGCCGGGCCTGGCGGTCGTCATCGTCGGCGAAGACCCGGCGAGCCGGGTCTACGTACGCAACAAGAAACGGCGCGCCGAAGCCTGCGGCTTCCATTCGCTGCGGCACTCGCTGCCCGCGGACGTCAGCCAGGACGACGTGCTGAAACTCGTCGACGAACTCAACGACGACGACGCCATCCACGGCATCCTCGTGCAGTTGCCGTTACCCGGCCACCTCGACGAGCAGACGATCACGCAGTCCATCTCGCCGGCCAAAGACGTCGACGGCTTCCATTTCGTCAACATCGGCAAGCTGTCGGCCGGCCACACCGCAGACGCTTTCGTGCCCTGCACGCCGGCGGGTTGCATCCTGATGATCGAGGACGAGCTCGGGCCCGACTTCTCGGGCCTGAATGCCGTCGTCGTCGGCCGCTCGAACATCGTCGGCAAGCCGATGGCGGCCCTGCTGCTGCAACGCCATGCGACGGTCACGATGTGTCACAGCCGCACGAGGGACCTTCCGGGCGTCGTGCGTAATGCGGATATCGTGATCGCCGCGGTCGGGCGGGCGAACATGATCAAAGGCGACTGGCTCAAGCCCGGTGCCGTGGTCATCGACGTCGGCATCAACCGCGTCGAGACCGAGATCGACGGCAAGGTGACGGCGAAGCTGACCGGCGACGTAGACTATGACGAGGCGATCGAGGTCGCCGGCGCCGTAACGCCCGTCCCGGGCGGCGTCGGTCCGATGACGATCACGATGCTGATGTTCAACACGCTGCGCTCGGCGCGTCTCGCCGCGGGCCTCGAAGGCTGACACGCCCGTGGGATCGTGACCGGACTGATCACCGAGCGCGGTGTGTGCGCGGCATCGGAGGACGGGCTGCCGGGACTGTTTCCCGAGAAGGCGCAGGCATGACGATCGACGACGGCCGTATCAAGTACGAGATCGACGCTGCGCTTACCCGCTGATGTACTGCTCCAGTTGTTCGATTTCCTCCTTCTGGTCGGAGATGATGGCGTTGACGAGGTCGCCGATCGAGATGATTCCGATCACCGCGCCCCCGGCTACGACGGGCAGGTGGCGGATCCGCCGCTCGGTCATCAGGCTCATGCACTCGTTGACGGTCTGGCCGGTCT
>JAKSCZ010000045.1 GCA_022360335.1 Pseudomonadota bacterium | reverse complement strand
TGAAGGTCCTCCTACGCCGCGTTCCTATTCCGTCAGCCAGTCCATGCGGCCGCGCAGCCTGCGTCCGACCGCCTCGATCGGGTGATCGAGATCGGCCTGCATCTTTGCCCTGAACCGGGGGCTGCCGTCCTCGTGTTCGGCGATCCAGTTGCGTGCAAACGTGCCGTCCCGGATGTCCTTGAGGACGTCCTTCATCGCGGCGCGCGACTTCTCGCCGACGACGCGCGGACCGCTGACCAGATCGCCCCAGGCCGCCGTGTCGCTGATGAACTGGTGCATTTTCGCGAGTCCGCCTTCGTGCAGCAGATCGACGATCAGCTTGAGTTCGTGCATGACCTCGTAGTATGCGACCTCCGGCTGATATCCCGCATCGACGAGCGTTTCGAAACCTGCAACGATGAGTTCGGTCGTGCCGCCGCAGAGCACCGCCTGTTCGCCGAACAGGTCGGTCTCGGTCTCCTCGGCGAAGGTCGTCTCGATGACGCCGGCGCGCGCGCCGCCGATACCGGCTGCGTAGGCGAGCGCCTTGGCCAGCGCCTTGCCGGTCGCATCCCGGTGAACGGCCACCAGGCAGGGCACGCCATGGCCTTCTTCGTATTGACGGCGCACCAGTCCGCCGGGTCCTTTGGGTGCGATCAGGGCGACGTCGAGATCGGCCCGCGGAACGACCTGTTCGTAGTGGATCGCGAACCCGTGCGCGAACAGGAGCAGGGCACCCTGCCCGATGTCGTCCGCGACCGATGCGTACAGCTCCTTCTGCACCATGTCGGGCGTCAGGAATATCGCGATCGATGCACCCCGGACGGCGGCGCCGGGCTCCTCGACGACCAGTCCGTCGGCTTCCGCCCTGGCCCGGCTGGCGCCGCTCCTGCGCAGCCCGACCACGACGTTGAAACCGCTGTCCCTGAGATTCAGTGCGTGCGCGCGGCCCTGGCTCCCGTAGCCGAGGACGGCGATCTTCCGGTCGCCGAGAACCGAAGTATCGACGTCCGATTCCGAGTACATCTTCATGGTGATTCCTGTGCGTCAAACTGTGTTCATAAAAAAAACCCCACAATCCGATCGGATGCGGGGCTTGCGTGGTCCTGACGAGGGATACGCGCTACCCGCTCCGCCTCCCGAGAAGAAGCAGTCCGCGTACCAGCGACAGCAGGATCGTACCCATAGCGGCGCATCATGTTGTAAGGCCCGGACATTGTCAACCGTTTCCTCCATGGTTGCGCGTGATACCAAATAAAGCGAGTGAGAAACGCGTCTTAAGCGTTTAATTAAAAAGGACTAAGGGCCACCGGAGCCGACCGGTCGTCTCGTTATGTGTCTGCAACCGGCCGGGGGCGTGAAACGGCACGTTCGTCCGCGTTCCGGACCGGCATTACGGCGTCGTTAAGCCCCTCATCAGGGTAGGAATTTCGCGCAGGTCGGGACT
>JAKSCZ010000364.1 GCA_022360335.1 Pseudomonadota bacterium | reverse complement strand
TCGAAACCTGAAACCCCTACCCTCGGAGAGTACGGCTCAAGCGGGGCGTCTGATGCAGGGTGTTCGTGAGAGTAAAACTGAGCATACTCAGAAAGCCTGCTGGAATCAGTTGGTTACTTTGGGGTGAAGTAACTCATTGAAATCGGTGGTCAGAAGACCACGGAAATCAAGTGGTTATCGATTTGGTCAGCTTGGCTCCGAGAATTGGGAAGCTGATGTTCTACCATTGAACTACACCCGCGAATCGGGGGATCGGGTCTCGCCCGGGCCTGCGTAAGGCTACCCGGATTCTAAGCGATTCCGGGGCTCATAGAGAAGAGATTAGCAACCACAGCAGGATGACACTTCAACGCCCTCGCCAGCGTCTTGGCTCTCTCCACGCCCAAACTGACTCGATCGTTTTCGATTGCGGAGATTGTGGACTGCGGAATTCCGCTAATGTCAGCCAATTCATTCTGGCTCAACTCCTGGAGCTCCCGAAGGATTCGAACTGATTCGCCAACCGAAACCTCGATGTGGCGCTTTGCCGGACTGAACTCCTTCATTGTTACTTCCTCCGATAATCGTGTGCTGTCACGTCAATAACCATGACGCGCAATTGTTTGTCCTCAACCTTGTACATAACTTCACGATACCCGGACTTTCGCATTCTGGTCTCTGGACCGCGAAAATCCAGCGGTTATACGAGTGCTCAACCCGGCAATCGCGGCAATTTGTCGACCGGCATCCGACAAGGCTTCGCCGCTCGGCCGGGAAGCCTTCCAGTCCTATTTACCACACCCGCCTCTCGGTTATCCGCGACGAATCCCGACCCGGGCGCGCCTAGAATAGGGCCTTTATCAGGCACCGGGGCGCGCTCATGGATCACCTGGAACGGGAAAGACGGACGATGGCGACGATGGTCGGCATGTATTGCTCGTCACATCACGGCACCGGCGATACGCTGTGCGGCGAGTGCGCCCGCTTCCTCGACTACGCCGAGGTGCGGCTCGACAAGTGCCCCTACGGCGAAGACAAGCCCACCTGCGCGAACTGTCCGATCCACTGCTACAAGCCCCAGTACAGGGCCAAGGCCCGTCAGATCATGCGCTATTCCGGACCGCGCATGCTGTTGCGCCATCCCTTGATGGCGATCGCGCATAAGGTGGACGGCCTGCGCAAGGCCATCCACCCGCGCGAGCTCACGCGGGAGCGTCGGATGGCGCCGCGGAAGCGTTGATTCCGGGCGCCGTCTTCGACGGCCGCGTCGCAAAGGTCATGACGACGGCGCCTATCAGGCAAACCGTACCGGCGATGATGAACGGCGTCATCCATACCGACGGCTGTACCGCGCCCTGTGCCGCGTCCTTGAAATACCCGGCCAGAAGCGGCCCGGCCAGCCCGGCAACGCCGTAGGCCGTGAATATCCAGCCGTAATTGCTGCCGACGTTCTTGTTGCCGAAATAATCCGCCGTAATCGCGGGGAACAGCGCGAAGCTACCGCCGTAGTTGAAGCCGATCAGGGCCGCTGCAAAGATGAAGCCGTAGACCATGCCGAACGAGATGAAGACGTGATACGTCGCCAGCATCGTGATGCCCTGCAGCGCCGACATGAAGATGATGGTCCGGCGCCTGCCCATGCGGTCCGAGATGCTTCCCCACGCGATGCGCCCCAGCCCGTTGAAGATCGCGTACCAGGCCATCGCCGTGCCGGTTATCGCGCCGGCGTTCGCGATGCCCTTGTACTCGAGCGCATCGATACCGAAGAGCTTGATGCAGTAGATCACCATCAGGCCCGCGATACCGGCGAACATGAACACGGACCAGAGCATGTAGAACTGCGGCGTGCGCAGCATGTCGCGCGCCCGGTATTCGACGCCGCCCTCCTGTCCGCCGTCCGCCGTAACGGGCGGCGTCCACCCGGCGGGAACGAAGTCGTCCGGCGGATTGACCATGACGATACTGCCGAGTAGCACGAGCGCCGCGAACGTGATGCCGTAGATCACGAAGACGCTCTGTACGCCGGGCAGGTCGAACACGCTCGTCGTATTGAGCAGCCCGCCGAACCAGGAGCCGGCGAGCTTGACCCAGATGGTGGCGCCGAAGCCGAAGCCGGCCACGGCGAGGCCCGTGATCAGCCCCTTCTTGTCGGGGAACCACTTGACGCAGACCGCGATCGGAACGACGTAGGCCAGGCCGATACCCGCCCCCGCGACGATGCCGATGCACGTGAGCTGCACCCAGAAACTGCTCCCGAACAGCCCGCCCAGCACGTATCCCGCGCCGAGCAGCAGGCCGCCGGCGAGCGACAGGGCCCGCGGACCGACGTGCGGCAACACGCGTCCGGCCAGGACCATGACGGTCGCAAACGTCGCAAGTCCTGCCGAGAATACCCAGGCCGTCTGGCTGGCCGAGAAGGCGTACACGCCGCCTGCATCCGTCAGCCTCGCGGTAAATACCGACCAGGCGTAGATGGCACCGAGTGCCAGTTGAATCAGAATTGCACCAATGACGATGAGCCAGCGGCTGGCCGCCGCGATCGTGTGTCCCATGATGGCCTCCAAGCCGTCAGGTTGCTCCAGGCGAAACTGCGGCGCAATGATAACAACGGCCGGGGAGATTGCAGCGCCGATATCTACCGATGGCGTATCGGTTTTCACTTACGTTCAGAACGCCATCGAGAACTCGATTCCGGCCTGCCGCGGCCGGCTCGGCCAGGCGATATCGGCCGGCAGGCCGATGAAACGCGCGCCGAAGAACCACTCGATGTAGTCCTCGTCGAGCAGGTTGTCGGCGAACGCGCGCAGCGCCCAGCGCCCGGTCTCGAGCGCCACGCTCAGGTTGACGAGCTCGTACGCGGGCTGCGTATCGACGTTGTCCAGCGTCCAGTAGGTCTTGCCGCGGTGCTCGACGTCGAGGCGCGTGACGAGATCCGTCGAGCTGCCCAGCGATGCCGAGTGCTGCACCGCCAGGCTGGCCGACAGCACCGGTGCGCCCGGAACCTTGCGGCCGACGATCTCGCTTGCCGGCACCAGCACACCCGGGATGTCCTCGTACTCGACGATTTCGCTGTCGGTAAAGCCGATACCGAGACTGAGAAGAAGCGAATCGGCCGGCCGCGCGGTAAGCTCGAGTTCGCCGCCCGCTATCTCGCTCTTGCCGATATTGATGTTCGCCTGCGTGCCCGTCTGGTCGAACAGGAAGAACTGCTGATCCGTGTAGTCGATGAAGAACAGCGACATCCCTGCGCGCAACCGGCCGCCGAGACCGCTCGTCTTGATTCCGGCTTCGTAGCTGATCAGCGACTCGCGCTCGAAGCCGGGCTGGAAGCTGCTGCCCGGCGCGACGTTGTTGAAACCGCCGGCGCGAAAGCCCTTGCCGGCCGTGACGTAGGCGAGGAGGCGTTCGTCGAAGCGGTAGGCCAGGCTGGCCTTGGGCTGGAACTCCGTGAACGCGCGGCTGCGGCCCTGGGTCAGATCCTCGGGCGTTTCCTCGTCCCAGCGAAACGCGAGCGTCAGTTCCAGCGCGTCGCTGAGGTCGTAGCTCAGGCTGCCGAACACGGCAAGGTCCTCGAGTTCGAGATCCTGGGCCGCGGGCGGCACCGGCGTGCCGAGGAACGTCGTCGCGAGCGAACGGAAGCGCTCCTGGCTGAAGTACTGAACGCCTGCGACCCAGCGCAGCGCGACATCGTCGGGCGAGACCAGCCGCAGTTCCTGCGCGACGGTTTCTGACCTGTCGACGACGACGATGTCGATCGCCTCGACGAGCGTCTGATCCAGGTCCTGGTCGTTGCCGGAATCGACGTCGGTGAACGACGTAACCGACGTCAGCGTCGCCCAGCCGAGGTCGTAATCGATCTTGGCCGCAACCTCCTTCGACTCGACGAAGGACTCGCCGAGACGGTTCGACTGGATCTCGTACTCGGGCACGTCGACGACGATCGGCGCGTTCGGCGGCGGCAGCGGCAGGAAGAAGTCGCTGCCCGGCATGAAGTAACCGGACCCGCCGTCCTGGTCGAGAGAGTGCGCTCTCAGGTCGACGCTCAGCCGGTCGTTCGGCGTATACAGCAGCCGGCCGCGGAATGCAGCCGATTCCTTGTAATCGACGTATGCATCGCCGAGATAGGCGTTGCGCAACTGCCCTTCCCTGTCCTGCAGGCGGAACGTGAACCGCCCGAGCAGCGACTCGCCGGCGACCGGGCCGGACGCATGGCCGTTCAGGACATAGTCCTCGCCTTGCGCCGCCGCGATCCGGAAACCGAATTCGGGTTCCGGCGTCGGCCGGCGCGTCGCGACGAGCACGGCGCCGCCGATCGCGTTGCGGCCGTACAGCGCACCTTGCGGACCGCGCAACACGTCGATGCTCTCGATATCGAACAACTCCTGCGTCGTCAGCAGGTTGTTGGTCGCGCTGACGCCGTCGATGCGGAACGAAACGGGCGGCTGCCCGGTACCGCGGTTCTGTCTGACGCCGCGGATGACGAGCGTGCCGACGCCGACTTCCTGATCGTCGGAGAATCGCAGGTTCGGCGTCAGCGACGCGACGCGATTGATGCGTTCGATCCGGTAGCGTTCGACCTCGTCGGCCGTAAACGCCGTGATCGAATCGGGAACGTCGGACAGTTTCTCCGCGCGGTAACGCGACGTGACGACGATCTCGTCGATCGCAGGTTCCTGCGCTGCGGGCGCGAGCGCGCCCCCTGCCGCGACGACCGCGGCGCTCAAGGTAATCGACAACACGGATCAATCGTCCAGGTTGGGGAGTCCGTAGAGAACGAGCCGGTAGTAGCTCACCATGCCGACGATCCTGCCGTCCTCCTCGACCGGCGCGTGGCCGATGCCGAAGTTCTCGAACAGGCGGGCACAGTAACGGATGTGCATGTCGGGGCGGACGCAGATGACGGGTTTCGCCATGATCTCGTACACGTTGACGCGCTCGGGAGCACGGTCCTTGCCGATCACGTGCTTCGCGATGTCCGAGAACAGCAGCATGCCGTACTCGTCGCTCTCATCGCGGCGCTTCACGATCAGGCTGGTCGTCCCGGCCTTCTTCATGAGCTTCAGCGCGGACAGCACGTCGAGCCGGCCGTCGACCTCGGTGACCTCGGTCTTCATGCAGTCGCGCACGCGACCCCAGTTCTCGCCGGTCATAGATTTTCCTCCACAAGTTCGCTCAGTTCCTGCGCCTGGTGCATGACGCCCACGGCATCCTCGACGTCGAGCATCATGGCAATACCGGTTCCCGGTTCCGAATCGAATTCGCCCACTTCGCCGATGTGTTCCAGGATGTGCCGGCTCAGATGCTTCTCGACCAGCGTCAGCACCACGTCGCGTTGCGTCGTCAGCGTCAGCCCGAAGAACGTCTTCGCCGTTTCGATGCCTTCCCCGCGTGCGTTGTTGATGACCGTGCAGCCGGTTGCGCCGGCTTCGCGGGCGGCCTCCATGACGGCCTCGGTCTTCTCGTCCCTGACGAAGGCCACTATCAGTTTGAAATGCATTACTTCTTACCTCTCAACACAGCGAACTGGCCGTAGGCGAGCACCGAGATTATCGGAAACAGGGCAGCGATCGCCACCAGTCCGAATCCGTCCAGCAACGGGCTGCGTCCCGGAATCGACTCGGCGAGCCCGAGACCCAGGGCCGCGATCAGCGGCACGGTCACGG
Source organism: Pseudomonadota bacterium (assembly GCA_022360335.1). GTDB lineage: Bacteria > Pseudomonadota > Gammaproteobacteria > Steroidobacterales > Woeseiaceae > UBA1847. The sequence goes on along the minus strand of JAKSCZ010000364.1, from coordinate 1,544 downwards.
TCGACGTCGTCACGCCGCCGGAGTCGTAGGCTAACGGCACGATCATCTTCGGCGCCATTGCGGTTTGTACGATGACGACCAGGTAGCCGGCCGCGATGAAATACTGCAGCGGCAGGCCGGAAATGATCCGGTAACACCCGAGCGCGACGCCGACGCTGACACCCGTCGCGACGGCCACGCGCAGACCCCAGACGCCGATCGCGCCGCCCGACACCGCGTTGGCCTTCATTGCCACGGCCATGAGCGCCGGTTCGGCCAGCGTCGTCGCGAAACCCATGGATGCGGCGAACAGGTAGACCCAGTAGAAATCCTGCCACACCAGGGCATCCCTCACGTGACCGCTGACTTCGGCGATGAACCCCGGGTCGGTCAGTTGCTGTGCCATCAGCCGGCCCAACGGAAACAGCGTCTGGTCGAGGCCGACCAGGAACAGGCCGAGGCCGACCGCAACGAAGACGAAGCCGACGAGGATCTGGCCGACGTTCGGGATGCGCTCGCGCAGCACGAACAGCTGGAACAGAAACAGGAAGAAGACGATCGGCGCAACGTCCTCCGCGCTATTCCAGACGAAGGCAAGGCTCTCGAGGATCAGGTCCATCGCGTGATGATCCCGTAGCCGAGCACGAACAGAATGGGCGTCAGCGAGGCGAACGCGATCAGGCCGAAGCCGTCCAGCATGGGGTTACGGCCCTTGAGTGAGCCGGCGAGCCCGACGCCGAGCGCCGTGACCAGCGGCACGGTCACGGTCGACGTCGTCACACCGCCCGAGTCGTAGGCGATACCGACGATCTCCGGCGGCGCGACGGCCGTAACCAGGACGACGAGGATGTAGCCGCCGATGATCATGATCGGCAGCGACCAGTTGGTCAGGATGCGGAACACGCCGAGCAGCAGCGCGACGCCCACCGACAAGGCCACGACGAGCCGCAGGCCGAGCGCGTAAGCGGCTTTCGCCTCCTCGTTGTTCTCGATTACGCCGGCCTTGACCGCGACGCGCGCCGCCTCCTGCGCGACGGCCAGCAGGGCCGGCTCGGCGATCGTCGTACCGAAACCGAGGATGAATGCGAACGTGAACAGCCAGAACGCGCTGCCTTTCTTCGCGAGCGCGTGCGCGATCTCCTCGCCGATCGGGAACAACGCGATCCTGAGGCCGAAGATGAAGAACGCGAGCCCCGCGACGACGAGTAGCGCACCGAACGCCAGCGATAGGAAGCCGTCCACGGGCTGCCGGATCACGAAGACCTGGAAGACCGCGATAACGACTACGATTGGCGTGAGATCACGTACGCTGGACAGCGCATCCTTCGACAATGCAATCAGGGAATCTTTCAAGCGCTGCGCTACCCTCTGGAGTACGCGAAAGCATAGTAAAGGACAGGTATAACGACAAGAGTCAACAAGGTCGATACGAAGATGCCGAAAATCAGCGAGACGGCGAGCCCGTTGAAGATCGGGTCGTCGAGGATGAAGAACGCACCGAGCATCGCGGCCACCGCCGTCAACGCGATCGGTTTGGCGCGCACGGCGCCTGCCCGGATCACGGC
>JAKSCZ010000149.1 GCA_022360335.1 Pseudomonadota bacterium | reverse complement strand
GAGGTCGCCGGCGCCGTAACGCCCGTCCCGGGCGGCGTCGGTCCGATGACGATCACGATGCTGATGTTCAACACGCTGCGCTCGGCGCGTCTCGCCGCGGGCCTCGAAGGCTGACACGCCCGGGGCCGGTACCTTGCGGCCGTGCTTACGCCGGGGACGCGGCCCAAGGCCACGCTTCGGGCGCCGCGCTCAGCCGCTGATGTACTGCTCCAGTTGTTCGATTTCCTCCTTCTGGTCGGAGATGATGGCGTTGACGAGATCGCCGATCGAGATGATTCCGATCACCGCGCCGCCGGCTACGACGGGCAGGTGGCGGATCCGCCGCTCGGTCATCAGGCTCATGCACTCGTTGACGGTCTGGCCGGTCTCGGCCGTGACGACCTCGACCGTCATGATCTCGCCGACCTCGGTGGTCTCGGATGAGCGGCCCTTGAGGATGACCTTACGCGCATAATCCCGCTCGGTCACGATGCCGATCAGATCGCTCCCGTCCATCACGAGCAGGGAGCCGACGGCGCGATCCGCCATCAGCTTGATGGCGTCGAAGACCGACGCGTCCCGCGCGACGGAAATGATCTCGGTCCCCTTCGCGTCGAGCAGATGCTGAATCAGTTTCATCCTGCGTCCCCTTTGCCGCCGCCGATCGTCGTTTTTAGGGGAATTCTATCAGACCAGGGCCTGTAGTACGGCGCGAGCCGGCGCCCCAGCTCGCTCGCCGGCAGCCACTCTCCGCGCAGCATCACCCCGTGAATGCGGCGGGCGTTTCGCACGTCGGCCAGCGGGTCGGCGTCGAGGACGACGAGATCGGCGGCGCGGCCGGGTGCGACGACGCCGGTCCCGGTGCCCAGGAACTCGCCCACGGCCGCCGTACCGGATCGCAGGGCCTCGTAAGGCGTCAGCCCGGCGGCGACGAGTACGTCGAGTTCGCGGTGAACGGAGAAACCGGGGACGCTGAAGACCTGAGGCGAATCCGAGCCCAGCAGCAGTCCCGCCCCGGCCCGCTGCAATTCCAGGATCAGCCTGCGGCGTAGCTCGACGGCGCGCTCCGCGGTGTCCGGATCGTAGCCGGCGTCGCTTATCGTGCGGGTCTTCGACGCGACCCAGCGCTGCACCGTTGCATCGGGTACGTAGCGCATTTCCGGACGGTTGCGGAGTTCGGCGACCGGGGTCCGGTCGACGACGTTTTCGACGAGCGCCTGCGTCGGCACGTTCCAGGTCCCCGCCTCGGCCGTGGCGCGCGCGATCTCGCCGATACGGCCGACCTCGAGTTCGTCGGCGAGCATGAAATCGAAGAAACCGGCGAACCCGCCGCGCCCCTGGCTCGCCGGCGGCAACAGCGCAGCGAAATAGCCGTCGAGATGATCGATCGTGGCCATGCCTTTCTCGAGCACTCTCGGGACGCCGGCGGCAATCGTGACGTGACCTGCGAACGGCATGCCGAGTTCGTTGGCCGCATCGGCCAGTGCGTCGAACTCGTCCGCCTCGAGCCCCGGGTGGATCTTGACGAAATCGTAACCGGCGGCGTGCTGTTCGGCGACGCGCCGGCGGGCATGCGCGGGGCCGTTCACGCTTCTGCCGTTGAGCGAAGGGCCCGACGTCACGAACCGCGGGCCGAAGCGTTTGCCGTCCTCGAGGTCCCTGCGTAACGCGAGATGGGATGGCCGGCCCAGCATGCCGCGGATCGTCGTGACGCCGTTGGCGACGTAGAGCGCGAAGTTGCGCTCGACCTCGGGCGAGTCGGCATCGGGTACGTGTGCGTGCATCTCCGCAAGCCCGGGCATCAGGTAGCGATCCGTGCCGTCGACGACCGTCGTGCCCTCCGGGATCGGCACGGCGTCGACGGGTCCGATCGATTCGATCCTGCCGTCCCTTGCGAGCACGGTCTGCTGCGCAATCACGGTTTCGGACGACATCGGCACGACATTGACGTTGACGAACGCGGTCGGCGCCGCCCACGCGACCGAGGTGAGCAGCAACGCGACCGGAAGCGCTCCCGGGATCAGACTGCGCCGCATGACCGAAGCTCCCATGACTGAAGACAGGGACCGCCTGCGGCGGACAGAGTTCCCACCCGCCGAACGTGCCGACAACACGCTCACCGGGCCGCCGCATCGCCGACGTTACCGCCGCAGATGACGACGACGACCGTCTTGCCCGCGATGTCCTGCCGTCTCTCCCGAAGGCCGGCGAGCGCGACGCCGGCGGCGCCTTCGATCCTCTCGCCCTCGGCGTCGCGGTAGCGGCGCATCGCAGCACCGATCCGCTCTTCGTCGACGAGGACCCAGTCGTCGACGACGGCCCGGTTGAGCAAAAACGTGATGGCGCCGTCCTCGATGCCGCCCGCCGTGCCGTCGGACAGTGTCGGCTTGCCCGGCACATCGATTATCCGGCCCGCCTCGATCGAGCGCGCCATGACCGGGGAGGCCAGCGGCTGGCAACCGTACACCCGGATACCGGGGTCGAGGGCCTTCACGACGCTGCCGACGCCGCCGATCAGGCCGCCCCCGCCGACGGCGACGAATACCGCATCGAATTCGGGCAGGTCCCGGACGATTTCCACGCCGACGCTGCCCTGCCCGGCGACGACTTCCTCGTCGTTGTAGGGCGAGAGGTAGAACATGCCGTTCTCGCCGGCGTAGGCTCGGGCATGCAGCTCCGTATCGAGCCCGTCGCTACCGAAGATCCTCACGTCGGCGCCGTAGCCGCGAATCTTCGCGACCTTGACCTCCGCGGTCCGCCCGGGAACGAAGACGACGGCCTCGACGCCCAGGCGCCGTGCCGCCAGAGCCACAGCGGCGCCGTGATTGCCGCTCGATGCGGCGACACAGCCCCGGGCACGCTGCTCGTCGCCGAGCGTCAACAGGCGATTGGTGGCGCCGCGCAGTTTGAACGAACCCGTCGCCTGGCGATTTTCGAGCTTGCAGAAGACCTCGGCGCCGAGCTCTTCGCTGAGCGTCGCCGAGCGGCGCAACGGAGTGTGTGTGACGTAGCCGGCGATCCGTCCGGCGGCGCGCCGCGCGTCGGCTGCCGCGGCCCTCGTCAGGGCCGGTCCGCAATGTCGGTACTGCGTCTGCCGCCTTTCCATCGGGACGAACCTACATCTGCTCTTCGATCGGCAGCAGACTCATCAGTTTCGTCCGGAAGCGGCGCCACAGGCTCGTCTGCGGCTCCGTCGTGATGACTTCGTCGACACCGGTCGCCTGCAGGAGCCACTGCAGCGTTCCTCTGGCCGACAGCCTCAGCCGGTAAGCGGTGTCGGGCAACGACTCGAGGATGCTGGCCGCCATCT
>JAKSCZ010000273.1 GCA_022360335.1 Pseudomonadota bacterium | reverse complement strand
CGGGTCATACGGACAGCACGGGCTCGGACCGGTACAACCAGGGCCTGTCGGAACGTCGCGCCACCTCGGTTGCGGCCTATCTGCGGGGCCGGGGCGTGATCCGCGAGCGCCTGATTACGCTCGGCATGGGCGAGGCTCATCCGGTGGCCGACAACGGCACCGCGGCCGGGCGCCAGGCGAATCGCCGCGTCGAGATCACGCTGGTGCCGCACGCGGTAGGAGGGCCTTCAGGCCCGAATCGCGGCTAAAGCCGCTCCCACGATGTGGAGATAAGGGACAGTTACCTTATCTCCGAATCGCGTCCGCAGGAGGGCCTTCAGGCCCGAATCGCGGCTAAAGCCGCTCCTACGGGTCAGACGGCCATCGCGTTGCGCATCTTTTTGATCGCGTTGGCCTCGAGTTGGCGAATGCGCTCGGCCGAGATGCCGTACTCGTCGGCGAGTTCGTGCAGCGTCTTCTTGCTGTCCGTCAGCCAGCGTGCCTCGATGATGCGGCGGGCACGGTCGTCGAGAATGTTCAGCGCGGCGGCCATGCGCGTCTTCGCGTCGTGGTTGAAGTCCGCGGTCTCGACCTGCCTGGCCGGGTCCGAGTCCGGCGCCGGCAGGTAGGCGGCCGGCGTGAAGTTGTGATCGTCGTCGGCGTCCGGCGCCGGGTCGAAGATGGTGTCGCGCGAGTGCAGGCGCTTCTCCATCTCGGTGACTTCTTTTTCGCTGACGCCGAGATCCTCGGCCACGGCTCTGGTCTCGGCGGCGGTCAGCCACGCGAGGCTCTTCTTCGCCTTGCGCAGATTGAAGAACAGCTTGCGCTGCGCCTTGGTCGTCGCGACCTTGACGATACGCCAGTTCTTGAGCACGAACTCGTGAATCTCGGCGCGAATCCAGTGGACCGCAAACGAGACGAGTCGCACGTCGTATTCGGGGTCGAAGCGCTTGACGGCCTTCATCAGGCCGACGTTGCCTTCCTGGATGAGGTCGTTCAGCGGCAGGCCGTAGCCCGTGTAGCCTTTGGCGATGTGGACGACGAATCTGAGGTGCGCCATGACGAGCTCGCGCGCAGCGTCGAGGTCGTCCTCGTCGCGAAAGCGCGTGGCGAGCGCCTGTTCGTCTTCCTTGGACAGCACGGGAATGGCACCCACGGCCTGGATGTAGGCGTCGAGACTGCCTACCGGGCCGGCCAGTGCGAGTTCCTGGTTGCGTGTTACCAAAGCGCTTGTCATCCGGTGTCTCCGTGGTGGGTGTCCAATTTTAGCACTCGCTTGCTTGGAGTGCTAACAATAGTCGTAAGTTCCCGGTATTTCTATGGAATATGGGTATGCGAAGCGGCTATCTGGGCGAAAACTGCTGGATTATGTCCAATTTCGGGCCTGAAGGCCCTCCTACCGCGGCTCGATGCGGCGCATGTGTCGGGCCGCGGTAAACCACGAGCCGACGAGACCCAGCAATACGCCGATACCGACGATGGCCCCGGCTTCGGACGGCGTCATGGCGGTCATGGCGACCTTGCTCTGGTAGAGACCCGCGAGCCGGGCGACGGGACCCTCGAGCAGGAACAGGCCGTAGCGGACGAGCGCGAGCGCCAGTCCCCCGCCGAACAGCCCGTACCAGAAGCCCGTCCAGAGGAACGGCCGGCGCACGAACGCGTTGCTCGCGCCGATGAGCTTCGTGACCTCGATCTCCTCGCGACGGTTCTCGATGTCGAGCCGGATCGTATTGCCGATGATGACGACGATGGCGACGCCGAGCAGTACGGCGCCGATGGCGATGGCCTGACGGACGATGTCGAGGATCGCATGAAATCGCTGAATCCACCCGGTATCGACCTGCACGTGTTCGGTCTCCGGGAGATTCGCGAGTTCTTCCTGCAGCAGCACCATCGAGGCGGCCGTGTTGCCCGGGCTCGGGCGCACGACCAGCGTGTGCGGGAGCGGGTTGTCCGGCAGCTGGTCGAGCGCTTCGCCGAAGCCCGACTGCTCCTTGAAGTCGTCGAGTGCCTCGGCCGCACTGACGAAGGTGACGGAGGCAACGTCGGCCCGCTGCCCGATGAGGCGTCCGAGACCCTCGGCGTCACTCTCGGACATGCCCCGATTCAGGAACACGGAGAAGTCGAGCGCGTTGTCCCAGCTGCCGCTGATCGCGCGAGCGTTCTTGACGACGAGGTGGATCGCGGCCGGCAACGCCAGCGTCACGGCGATCACGAGCACGATCATCAGGCTCGAGAACGGATGCCGTACGAGGCGTCCCAGTGCACCGATCGACGTGCTGGCATGCCGGGTCAACCAGATCGAGACCGGGCCCGACGAGCGGACCGGCGCGACGGCATCGGCGTGGCGCGTTACAGCCATTCGTCGTCCTCGTCGGACAAGACCTGCAAGCGCCCCTCCTCGAGAGCGATCCTGCGGCAGCCGAGTTTGTCGATCAGGGAAAGGTCGTGGCTCGCGACCAGCAGCGTCACGCCGACTTCGTTGAAGCGGCGGAAGATGCGCATGACTTCGAGCGACAGGTCCGTATCGAGGTTGCCGGTCGGCTCGTCGGCGATGAGCAGTTTCGGACGCGTAACGATGGCCCGGGCGATACCGACGCGCTGCTGCTCGCCGGCCGACAGGGTTTCGGGACTCCGTTTCTCCTTGTGCAACAGGCCGACCTGGTCGAGTGCGGCGCGCACGCGGCGGCCCGCGTCGCGATGGCCGACACCGGCGATAATCAGCGGGAGTGCGACGTTGTCGAACACCGAACGGTCATGGAGCAGCTTGTGGTCCTGGAAGACCATGCCGATCTGGCGCCGGTACCCGGGTATCCTGCGCCGCCTGACACGAGAAGTATTCTGGCCGTCGACGATGACCTGGCCGCTCGTCGGCCGCTCGATCAACGCGATCAGCCGGAGCAGGGTGCTCTTGCCGGCGCCCGAGTGGCCGGTCACGAAGACCATTTCGCCTTTGTCGACGCCCAGGCTGAGGTCCGACAGAGCCTCCTGCCCGCCGGGAAATCGCTTGGTGACGTTCTCGAGCCGGATCATTGGAGCAAAGCGTCGACGAATTCCTGCGCCACGAAGGCTTGCATGTCCTCGGCGGCTTCGCCGATGCCGATGAACCGCACCGGCACGCCGATGCGGTTGGCGATCGCAAGCAGGATACCGCCCTTCGCGCTGCCGTCCAGCTTCGTGACCGTGAGCCCGGTGAGCCCGAGCGCTTCGTGGAACTTCTCGGCCTGGACCAGCGCATTCTGCCCCTGACTCGCATCCAGCACGAGCATGACTTCGTGAGGCGCGGTATCGTCCCTGCGGGCGATGACGCGCTTCACCTTCGCCAGCTCGTCCATGAGCCCGGTCTGGCTCTGCAGCCGCCCTGCGGTATCGGCCAGCAGGATGTCGATGTCGCGCGCTCGCGCCGCGTCCATCGCATCGAAAATGACCGCGGCCGGGTCCGCGCCCGCCTGCTGCGCGATGACCGGCACGTCGTTGCGTTCACCCCACGCCTGTAGCTGTTCGACGGCCGCCGCACGGAAAGTATCGCCCGCCGCGAGCATCACCGAATGACCCTCGTCCCGGAACCGACGCGCCAGCTTGCCGATCGTCGTGGTCTTGCCGGCGCCGTTGACCCCGACCATCAGGATCACGTACGGAGCGTCGCCGCGCCGTTCGATCGCGAGCGGGCGTTCGACGGGTGCCAGGACGTCGCACAAGGACTTGTGCAGGCCGGCCCGCAGAGCCTCGACGTCCTTCAGTTCCTTGCGCGCGAGACTCTTCTGCAGGTCCGATATGATCCGCTCCGTCGTATCGACGCCGACGTCCGCCATGACGAGCAGGCTCTCGAGTTCCTCGAGCGTATCGTCGTCGATCTTGCCGCCGGGCGCGAGCTTGGCGAGATCGTAGGTGAGCCAGCTGTCGCCCTTGTTGATGCGCGCACGCAGGCGCCTGATGAAGCCTTCCTGTTTCTCGGGCTTTTCCTTTTTGCCAAACATGCGTTTACGATTCGGTGACCAGGGAAGCGGCGACGATGGCCAGACGAAAACAAAGCGGAAAGTCCCCGTCCGGACGGCTGCGTATTGTAGCCGGAAACTGGCG
>JAKSCZ010000143.1 GCA_022360335.1 Pseudomonadota bacterium | reverse complement strand
CGCTGGGGCGAGACGGGGACCGGAATGCCCGAAGACGGTTTCGAACGGCTCGCGAACGATGTGTCGGGTCTCGACCTCGAAGATTTTTTCGACGCGACGCTGCGCGGCACCGGCGAGCTGCCGCTCGAGGCCCTCCTGAAAACGCACGGCGTGGATTATCGGCTTCGTCGTTCGGCCGGCGGCAAGGATGCCGGCGGCAAAGCGAAAGCCGACGGCGAGCAGCCGTCGGTGTGGCTCGGCGCCGATCTCGAGGGGCGTGACGGCAAAGCCGTGTTCGAGGCCGTCCACAACGGCGGTCCGGCGGAGCGGGCGGGGATTGCGCCGGGTGACGAGCTGGTCGCCCTGGACGGTCTGCGCATCACCCCGGCCCGCGCCGAGGCCCGCGCGAGGCGATACCAGCCGGGCGACAAGTCGGACGTCACCGTCTTCCGCAGCGACGAACTCATGACGATGCGTCTGAAGTGGGCCGAGGCGCCCGCGGATACCTGCTATCTCGAAATCGACGACGACGCCGATACGATCCGGGTTGCCAGGCGCGGCGACTGGTTGAAAGCCTAGTGCCGCTGCCCGGCAATCCCGTTTCGCGCCTGTTCATCGGCGCGGCGCTGATCAGCCTGTCGCCGGTCTGGGTGAAGCTCGTGGACGTATCCGCGACGACGAGCGGCTTCTATCGTGCGGCGATCGGCGGCGTGGCGCTGAGCCTCTATCTCGTACTGACGCGCCGGCGTCTGCAGTTTTCGCGCAAGGTCTGGGCAATTCTCCTGATCGGCGGGCTCTTTTTCGCGCTCGATCTGTGGTTCTGGCATCGCAGCATCCGCTTCATCGGCCCGGGACTGTCGACGCTGCTGGCCAATTTCCAGGTCTTCATCATGTCGGCGTTCGGCATGATCTTCCTGCGCGAGGCGCCGCGACTCGTGCAAACGGCGGCCATTCCGCTGGCACTCGTCGGTCTCGCGCTGATCGTGGGGCTGGACTGGGGCGAGTTGCCCGGGGACTATCGGGCCGGCGTCATCCTCGGCCTGCTGACTGCCGTCGCCTACGCGGGTTACCTGTTGTCGATGCGCCGCGCGCGCCAGGAAGCGGCGCACCGTATCCCGAGCCGCGAGATCGCGGTTGTTTCCCTCGTCAGCGCAGCGCTGCTGGGCGCTTCGGCCGTCGTGGAAGGTCAGACGCTGGCCGTGCCGACCGTCAATGACGGCCTGTTGCTCGTCGCTTACGGAATACTGTCCCACAGCCTCGGGATGATGTTCATCGCGAGCAGCCTGCCGCAGGTGTCGGCGACCCAGGCCGGCGTCGCGCTGCTGTTGCAGCCGACCCTGAGCTTCGTCTGGGACGTGCTCTTCTTCGCGAGGCCGATGTCGGCGAAAGAACTGCTCGGTGCAGTCATCGCGCTGACAGCGATCTACCTCGGGGCGCGGCGGCCGTCACAACAGGCGCAGCGCCCCGGGCAGGAGTGAAATCTCGAAGCGCCGCTGCGCGGGCTGCATCTCGCCGTCGAGATGACAGTCGACCGGCTCGTCCGACTCGATCAACACGTCCGTCACGAGTTCGTGTTCGATTTCTCTCTCGCTCAGGTGTCGGCCGGCCATGAGCTTCGGCAGCAGTTGCAGGATCCGCGGCCGGCTGACCGGCGCCACCACGAGCAGGTCGAACCGGCCGTCGTGGTTCCTGGCGTTCGGCGCGATATTGAACATGCCGCCGATCCAGCCACCGTTGGCGACGTTGACGAGCGTGGTCGCGCCTTCCCTGTTCGTGTTGGCGGACACGATGCGCATACGCGGTGACGCGATGCCTTCGAGCATGGCGCGAAAGATCGCGAGCAGGTAGACGAAGTCGCCGATCGGCGCCCGGTACGAGCGCGCAATGCGCGTGACGCGGGCATCGAGACCGATGCCGGCGCCGTTGGCAAAGTAGCGGTCGTTCATGCGCCCGATATCGACGCTTCTTCCGTCGGCGCCCGTTGCCATGCGGCCGGCGAGCAGAGCCGTTGCGTG
>JAKSCZ010000581.1 GCA_022360335.1 Pseudomonadota bacterium | reverse complement strand
GCGAAAAGCCTGCTGCAGGAACTCGGCCAGGGCACGGTCGACTGGGTGCCGAATTTCGACGGCACGCTCACCGAACCCGTGGTATTGCCGGCGCGCCTGCCGAACCTGCTGCTCAACGGGACGACGGGCATCGCCGTCGGTATGTCGACGGACGTGCCGCCGCACAACCTCAACGAAGTTGCGAGCGCACTCGTCCACCTGATCGACAATCCGAAGGCGACCGTCGCCCAGCTGATGAAGCACATCAAGGGGCCCGACTTCCCGACGGGCGGCGAGCTGGTCTCTCCCAGGGCAGACGTCAAGGACATGTACGCGACGGGCAGCGGCACGTTGCGGCTGCGTGCGTCCTACAAGATGGAAGGCACGGACATCGTGATTACGTCGCTGCCGCACCAGATCTCGGGCGCCAAGGTGCAGGAACAGATTGCGACGCAGATGCGCAACAAGAAGTTGCCGCAGGTCGACGACCTGCGCGATGAATCGGACCACGAGGAACGGACGCGCATCGTCGTCAGCAAGAAGCGCGGCGTCGACGTGGACCGGCTCATGTCGCACCTGTTCGCGACGACTTCACTGGAGCGTACGCTGCGCGTCAACATGAACGTGATCGGCCTCGACGGCCGGCCGCGCATGTTCGATCTCGTCGCGTTGCTCAAGGAATGGCTCGCGTTCCGCAGGGAGACGGTGAAGAACCGACTCGGCCACCGGCTCGAGATCGTCAAAGACCGCCTGCACATCCTCGACGGCCTGCTGATTGCCTACCTGAACATCGACGAGGTCATCCGGATCATCCGCGAGGAGGATCAGCCCAAGCCCGTGCTCATGAAGCGTTTCAAGCTCTCGGACCTCCAGGCCGAAGCGATCCTCAACCTGCGCCTGAGGCATCTCGCCAGGCTCGAGGAATTCAGGATCAGGGGCGAGCAGGACGAACTGACGGAAGAGCGCGATACGCTCGAGAAAACGCTGAAGAGCGCCGCGCGCCTCAAGACGCTGATCAAGAAAGAGATCCTCGAAGACGCCGAGGCGTACGGCGACGAACGCCGCACCGTCATCGTCGAGCGCGAGGCGGCTCAGGCCCTCGACGAGACGCAACTCGTCGCGAGTGAGCCCGTCACGGTCGTGTTGTCGCAGGCCGGCTATGCGCGCGCCGCGAAGGGCCACGAGATAGACCCGACGACGCTCAATTATCGCTCCGGGGACGATTACCTCGCCTCGGCGCAGGGACGCAGCAATCAGCTCGCGATGTTCGTCGACAGCACGGGCCGCGTCTACAGCGTCATGGCCGGCACGCTGCCGTCGGCGCGGGGGCAGGGCGAGCCCTTGTCGAGCCGTTTCAAGCCGCCCGACGGGGCGGCTTTCTGTGGCGCCATGATCGGCGACAAGGATCAGAAGTACCTGCTCGCGAGTGACGCCGGCTACGGTTTCGTGGCGAAGCTCGAAGACCTCGTGTCGCGCAACAGGGCGGGCAAGGCCGTGCTGCGCGTACCGCCGGGCGGCAAAGCCGTCGTGCCGGCGCGCGTACCCGGGGACAAGGAGTGCCTGATAGCGGCGGTGAGTTCGATCGGACGGCTGTTGTTGTTCGAGATGGAGGAGCTGCCGGAGCTGGCGAAAGGCAAGGGCAACAAATTGATCAACATCCCGGGTCCGAAGTACAAGAGCGGCGAGGAGAAGATGGTCGCCGCGACCGTGGTACCCGAAGACGGTCACCTCGAGGTCTACACGGGCACGCGCAAGATGACGATCCGGTGGGACGATCTGGACGACTATTACGGCGATCGGGCATTGCGCGGCAGCTTGTTGCCGAAGGGTTGGCGGAAGGTCGAGCGGCTCGCAGGAATACAGTAGGAGGGCCTTCAGGCCCGAATCAGGAGGGCCTTCAGGCCCGAATCGGAGATAAGGGACAGTT
>JAKSCZ010000015.1 GCA_022360335.1 Pseudomonadota bacterium | reverse complement strand
TGCATGAAAACCGGAGGAAACCCATGACAGCCGCAGAGGTACTGGCCAAGCTCAAAGAGGCCGAGGTCAAATTTGTCGATTTTCGTTTCACGGATACGAAAGGCAAGGAACAGCACGTCACCGTGCCCGCCCATACGGTCGACGAAGACCTGTTCGAGGACGGCAAGATGTTCGACGGCTCGTCGATCTCCGGCTGGAAGGGCATCAACGAGTCGGACATGATCCTGATGCCGGACCCGGCCACGGCCGTGCTCGACATCTTCACCGACGAGGCGACGCTGAACGTCCGCTGCAACGTCGTGGAGCCGTCGACGATGCAGGGCTATGATCGTTGCCCGCGCTCGCTGGCCGAACGCGCGCAGGCCTACCTCGATTCGACGGGTATCGCCGACACGGCGTTCTTCGGCCCCGAGAACGAGTTCTTCGTCTTCGACCACGTGGCGTGGGACGACAGCATGCAGGGTGCGTTCTACAAGATCGATTCCGAGGAAGGCGCCTGGAACACGGACCGCAGCATCGAGGAAGGCAACACGGGCCACCGGCCGACCGTCAAGGGCGGCTATTTCCCGGTTCCGCCGGTCGACTCGCTGCACGACGTGCGCTCCGCGATGTGCCTTGCGCTCGAGGAGTTCGGGCTGACGACCGAAGTGCACCACCACGAGGTGGCGACGGCCGGACAGTGCGAAATCGGCGTCAGGTTCAACACCCTGGTGCAGAAGGCGGACGAGGTCCAGATCCTCAAGTACGTCGTTCACAACGTCGCGCACGCCTACGGCAAGACGGCGACGTTCATGCCCAAGCCGCTGGTCAACGACAACGGCAACGGCATGCACGTGCACCAGTCCTTGTCGAAGGGCGGCGACAACCTGTTCTCGGGCGACGGCTACGGCGGTCTCTCGGAGACGGCGCTCTACTACATCGGCGGCATCCCCCGCCATGCGAAGACCATCAACGCGTTCTCGAACCCCGCGACGAACAGCTACAAACGTCTCGTGCCGGGATTCGAGGCGCCGACGATCCTCGCCTACTCGGCCCGCAACCGCTCGGCGTCGATCCGTATTCCCTACGTTGCAAACCCGAAAGCGCGCCGCATCGAGGTCCGCTTCCCGGATTCGATGGCGAACCCGTATCTGGCGTTCTCGGCCATGCTCATGGCCGGCCTCGACGGCATCCAGAACAAGATCCACCCCGGGGACGCCATGGACAAGGATCTCTACGACCTGCCGCCCGAGGAGCTGGCGGACGTGCCGACCGTGTGCGGCTCGCTGCGCGACGCGCTCGACTCGCTCGACGCGGACCGCGACTTCCTCAAGAAGGGCGACGTGTTCACGGACGAGCTGATCGACGGCTACCTGGAGCTCAAGGAAGAGGAACTGGTGGCCTTCGAGCAGGCGCCGCACCCGATCGAGTTCCAGATGT
>JAKSCZ010000538.1 GCA_022360335.1 Pseudomonadota bacterium | reverse complement strand
GGCCGCGGCATACAACGCCGGCGCGGGTTCGAACCCGTCGTCGGTGAGAAGGTCGGGACCGTAGATTTCGCTCTCCTCCGCAAGCCGCAGGCCGGGCGCCGTCTCGCCCGGGCCCCGGTTCGCCCCGTCGAAGTAGTGAATCGCCGCCGCGGCGTTCGTCTGTTCCGGCTTCATTCGTTCCGGCCTCCGACCGGCTCTGCGCTGCCGTGTTGCGCCGGGGCGCAGCCCGCATTTTCGCCGGTTGTCCGTATTTAGGACAATGTTGTTTTCCGCTACGCCAGCATACGGTAAGTCATGGGAACAGTCAATATAAAAGACAATGTGTCCGAAATAAGGACAATTTCCGGCCGTGCGTGTACTATACGCTCCCGATTGCAGGGACGAAGCATGCCTATCAATTCCAGATTACTGCACGACAGCATTCGGCAGCGCATCAAGAACGTGCGCACGGCCGAGGTCGAAACGCGGCTCTCGCAGGCCGAACTCGGCAAGGTCCTCGGCCTGAACCGCTCTACGATCGCCAACATCGAGTCCGGGCTGCAGCGCGCATCGCTGCATCACATCTACGAGCTGTGCGCACACTACAATCTCGAGCTCGGCGACCTGCTGCCGAGCGTCGCCGAGATGCGGCGGCGCTCGGCCGGGACTCGCTACGAAGGCGTGGACCCGAGCCTGGCTCCCGTGCTCGAGAAACTGCGGAGCAGGAAATGATCTCCGCAACGTCGCCCCGATTCGAGCGAAGTGCGACGAAGCTCCTTCGCGAGTACGGCGAGTTCTCGCCGCCCGTCGACGTCGAGAGTCTCGCCCGGTCCCTCGGCATGTCGGTCAGCTTCGAGGAACTCGACAACGACGTATCGGGGCTGATGCTGATCGAGGACGGGGTCGTCAAAGTCGCGATCAACGAGGCGCACCACCGGCACCGGCAGCGGTTTACCCTTGCGCACGAAATCGGTCACATGCTGCTGCACGCCGAAGGCGACCGCGTGTTCGTCGACCGGCGGTTCTTCAGGAACGCGTGGGCGAGCAGCGGCGAACTGCGCGAGGAGATCGAAGCGAATGCGTTCGCGGCGGCTTTGCTGATGCCCGAGGCGCTCGTCCGCGAGCACCTCGATGCCGAGCGGGGCATTACCGACATCGACGTCTTTCGCCTCGCCACCCAGTTCGCCGTCAGCGAACAGGCCATGACGCTGCGCCTCGTCAAGCTGAACGTCATCGAACCGGATTGACGCCGCTATGCCGGCCGGCCCGGCGACAGTACCGGCCCGAAACGCCGGGGGCCGGGGCGCCGGTGACGATGCGGCCGGCCTGCAGGACCGGGCCCGGCAGCGACGCACGCCGGCGCATCTCGGCCAGCACCTGCGGCGCAACCGTCAGGCAGGACGCGGCCGCCGGCCGCGAGCCGAGCCTGCGTTCCGGCCCGAGCACCGTGACCTCGCAACCCGCTTGCACGACGACGCGCCTGAGCAGGCGCAGCGGCATCACCGCGAGGTAGCGTTCGATGTCCCGCCGCAGCCCGAACTCCTGCATGGCACACAGCAGTTCGACCACCACGGTCCGGCGCTCGCGCGCCCCCAGCGAGCGGTCGCAGCCGAAACGCGTCGCCTCCCACACCGAGTCGTCTTCGGGAAGCGCGCCGCGCACCAGCTGCGGCCAGAGTGTCTGCATCATGTATGGCCGCGTCGTCGGCAGCAGGCGCACCGCGCCGCGCGTCTCGCCGCGCGCGTCGAGCCACAGCAGGTAGCGGGCGGCGGGCGTGTCGAACTCGTCGTACTCCATGCCGCGGTACGCGGGTACGTCCCAGCCCTGTCGTTCGACGAACAGGCGGTGCCGCAGGCGATGGTGGGCGATCCACGCTTCGCCGTGCAGGTGGGCGGTTTCCCAGTTGAGGCACACCACGGTCAAATCCGGACCCCGGCCGTTCACGGGATGCCGGTCAATTAAGCACGGACGGCGCGGGCATACACCTGACAAAACTGACAGGAATCGGGATTAAAGGCGGATCAGTCCGTAGCGGATCGCTTTGACGACAGCCAGGGTGCGGGTGTTGGCGTCGAGTTTGACGAGCGCATTGCGAACGTGGAAATTGACCGTGCTCTCGCTGATGCCGAGGATCGTACCGATGTCCCAGGACGACTTGCCCGAGGCGACCCACTGCAGGCATTCGCGTTCCCTGTGCGACAGGACGATCCTGCGCCGGGCACGCGCGGCACGACCGACGGTGCCGTAAGCCGCGTGAAACTGGTTGGCGAGAACCTCGAGTCTCGGGAGTTCGGGGCCGGGACGCGGGTGGCCCTCGCCCGCCGCAAAGGTCACGAGGCAGACGTCGCCGCGCGGACCGTGCAGCGGCACGCCGACGCCGTCGCGGAGCCCGGCCTCACCGGCTTCGAACATGAGCCTCTGCTGGCCGCGATCCAGCCGGTGCTCGGCAACCAGTGTATCCCACAGGAACGGCCGCTCGATCTCCGGGGCCAGCAGCACGACGGGGTCCCGGGTCTGGTAGCCGTTCTCGAAGTAGTACTCGATCCAGTCGGCGGGGAAGTTGTGCGCGACGGCCGGCGCCTGGTTCTCGCCGGCCTCGTAGCGCTCGTGCCGCGTCAGCGCGCAGTAGGCGTAGCGGTCGAAACCGAGGTCGTCCGCGGCGCGCTCCATCAGGGCGAGCAGCGATGCAATCGAGTCGGCCCGATTGGACTCGTCGATGAAATCGGAAAGTCGCACCCGTCCCCCTTGGCGGTCACGCGAGCTTACCGCCGGACGATCCGTTCTCCCCTGCCTGATCTGCCAGTACCGGTCATGATGCCGTTTCCCTAGGATTATTCCATCGTCAATAGTCTGTGCACCCGCTGATGGACCGACGTCCGCACTATCGCGCGACGGGCGAGCACGTGTACCGCGCCGTCAAGATGCGCGTCGTCGCGTGCGAGTTCGCACCGGGGCGGCGCATCCACCTCGAACCGGTCGCGGCCCGGCTCGGCGTCAGCACGACGCCCGTGCGCGAGGCGCTCAATCGCCTGGCCGCGGAAGACCTCGTCGTCAAGGCGCCGCGCAAGGGCTATTTCGCGCGGCGCATGACGAGGCGCCGTGTCCTCGGGCATTACGAACTCACGCGGCTGCTCCTGACGCACGAACTCGAACGGACGCTTGCGTGCAGGCGCCGGATGCCGGCCGATTTCGAGCCGATCGCGAGTGTTCTTCACAAACTCCGGCGGCACGAGATCGCCGATCTCCACGCGCTGGCCGCCTACAACGGCGACGTTTTCGCGGGCATCGCCTCGTTCGGGGAAAACGCCGGCATCGTGCACGCCGTCGAACGCGCCAACGATCAGCTCCACTACGTGCGCACGCTCGAGTGCCGGCTGCTGTCCGGCGTGCAGCGCGATCTCGCGCGGCTGTGCGAGCTGCTGCTCGCGGAACGCTGCGACGATGCGCGACGGGCGATCGACGCCTATCACGAGAGGCGCACGGAGCTGCTGCCCGACGTGCTCGCCCATCTGTCGGAACAGGAGCTTGCGCAGTGAATGGATCGGTTCGCCTGCCCGGAATAGATATTGTTGACCGGCGAGGACACTCCTTCCTAGTGTCGACAGGCCACGCAACGGCGTGGCGATTCAATCAACGAAGACGAAGGAGAAAACCATGTACGAAGACGTATTGATCGACCTCGGCGCCATCTCGGAAGAGACGAACGGCCTGCCCGGCGTGTTCTACGAGACGGACATTCCGGAGCGGGAGGAATAGGTCGGAATCGACCGGGCGTGCGCGGCGGCGACGCCGCGCACGCCTCGAGTGCCGCAAATGATCAAATCGCCCTGCAGGCTGGCGGATAACGCCTACGTCTGTCTTGCCGACGGCCGACTCGTGTTCTCGGATATTCGTCACGATCGGTACCAGTGTCTGGGTCGAGTGAATACGCAGCACGCACTGCACTTCATCGACGGCTTCCCATCTGCCGACATTGCCCGACCTCACGGCACCGATCGGGAACCGACGGAGTGCATCGTTCGCGCATTGACCGAGGCCGGTCTCCTGGCGGATTCCGAATCTAGTGGAAAACCGTTCACTCCGGTTCGCATCGCCACGCCGACGAGCCAGCTCCGATCAGCAGGCGTCACTGCGCGTCCTCGTCCCGGCCATCGATTGTCGTTTCTGCGGGCGGCCGTTACGGCGTCGGCGAAACTGCGCCTTCAACGCTTGCAGCGCATCGTACGCAATGTCGAAAGGCGAAAACGCGGCGACTCGTCACCGCAAAACTGCGATGACGTACGCGAACTCACGGCCGTGTTCCACCGGCTGCGTCCTTACTACGTCAGGGGATACCTGTGCCGCTTCGACTCGCTCGCGCTGCTCGAGTTTCTTGCGACTTATCGCCGGTTTCCGGAGTGGGTATTCGGCGTCACGGGCGAACCGTTCGCCGCGCACTGCTGGGTACAGGACGGGGATTGCGTCCTGAACGACACCGTCGACTACGTCAGGCGATTCACGCCGATCATGGCGTTCTGAAGCCGAAGGGCCCGGCGTTGCTCCGTTACATCGCCTTTGCGTGGAATCCGGAGGTTGCCGAGACCGGCGCGTTCGCCGATACCCTCCGCCAGCGCGTCCGGACGACGTTCCCCGAGTGGACCTTTGGTCTCGACAAACCCGGACTTCGCGTATTCCACAATGGCGCCGCTTCCGGCGCGTGGCAGGTCTATACGATGGAGCGTGACGGCGGCGTCGTGCTCGGCCGGCTTTTTCGCAGAAACGATGCCGCAGACGCCGGCCTGCCCGAGCTGGACTTCCCGACAGCGGAATCGGAGAAACTGAAGCGCAGCAGAGGCAAGCGCCTGATCGAAGGGTACTGGGGGCGTTACGTCGCCCTGATACGGGAAGCCCCGGGAGCCCGCTTATGGATTCTGCGCGACCCGACCGGCGCCGTGCCCTGTTTCATCACCCGCACCGGCGACGTCCGCGTCATCTGCTCGCACGTCGACGACTGCGCCGCGCTCGGGCTCGTCGACCCCTCCGTCAACTGGGATCACGTTGCTGCTTACCTCTGGTTCGATCGCCTCGTCACCCCGGATACGGGCCTTCGCGACGTGCGGGAAGTGAACGCCGGCGAGCGGCTCGAGATCGGTCCGGACGGAATGAAGAGCGACTTCCTCTGGTGCCCGGACCGGTTCTGCCGGGCGCCTTTCGTCGGGGACAGGCAACAGGCGAGCCGTGAACTCCGCCGCACTATCGAGCAGTGCGTCGATACCTGGGCGTCGTGTTTCAAGAGCGTACTGCACGAGCTGTCGGGCGGACTCGATTCGGCAATCGTGCTCGCCGGCCTGTCCCGCGCCCGGCAATTGCCGGACCTCGTGTGCGAGAACCACTTCGCGCGCAACGCCGAAAGCGACGAACGCGCATTTGCCCGCGAGGCCGCGAACGCGGCAGGCGTGCCGCTCATCGAGCTGCCGATTTCGCGGACCGCCCGGCCGCTCGATCGCTGTTTTGAACCGACGAAAGTCGCAACGCCGGCCCACACCGTGTTCGTCCCCGAAACCCAGGAGGCGAAAGAACGTCTCGTACGGTCTCACCGGGTCGAGGCCGTGTTTTCCGGCCGGGGCGGAGACCATTTCTTCCAGCGCAGCAGGAACGTTCACATTGGCGCAGAATATGCGAGGCACCACGGCGTTCGAGGCGATTTCTTCCGGGTGGTCTCGGACACGTCGCGGTTCACCGACAAACCGATCTGGTCGGTCCTCGCGACGGCGGTTCTTTCCGGTGTCCTTCGGATGTCCGCAAACCCCTACGACATCGTCGAAGCACCGCCCCTGGCGGGCCGTCGAACCCGCGATGCCGTCCATCGCGATGCGATCCGCCATCCCTGGGTCGATAGTGCGCGGAATCTGCCCGGGAGCAAACGACAGCAGATATTCAACGTCATCGACAGCCAGGCGTTCCGGCACATGCCCGATCACTACGCGGACATCGTCCATCCGCTGATATCCCAGCCGATCATCGAGCTCTGCCTGCGGATCCCTTCCTACGTCCTGACTTACGACGGCATCGATCGCGCGCTGGTTCGCCAGGCGTTTCGAGGCGCGGTTCCGGCCAGGATCCTGGCGCGCACGACCAAGGGCGCGACCACGGGCTACTTCGTCGGTCTGCTGGTGCGCAACGTCGCAGTGCTGCGCGAGTACCTGCTCGACGGCCTTCTGAGCGATCAGGGGCTGCTCGACCGGGATGCGGTCGCAGAGGCGTTGACCGAACGCTCGCTCATCCGCGACGGGACTTCGTTGTCTGCGGTACTGAGCGCCTTCCGGGCGGAAATCTGGGCGCGATCCTGGGCCGACTGCGATCGCCGGGCAGGGCCGAGACGCTCTTGACAGCGAAATCTGGTCGTCTAGTCTCATATTTAGTTAATGTGGGAGCGACACTATGAACACTTTCGGAAATCCCCGGCAGCGGCTCAACGCTCTGCTTGTCGTATCGCTGGCTCTGGCCGCTTGTGGCGATGTAACGATCAAGGACGGAACGATCACGGTCGTCGATCTTCCGGACGACTGTTCGAGCGTAGCCATAACGCTGGCCTACTCGAAAGACGGCATCCGCCGTGCCGAAACTCTGGGCGCTTCGCTTTCCGGGAACGCATTCGGCCCGGTGCCGCTCAGTCCGAATTATCTCGGTCGAACGTACGAGAGGGACGACATCAAGATCGTCGTCGAGTGCGGCGGCGAGCGCATCGTATTTCGAAACACGCTGGCGATCTATGTCCCGGCACGGGGAGAAAAGGAGATAGATACCGATGATTTCGAAAGACGCTAAGACCTGCTGGCTGACTCTGGCAATTGCGGGCGCCTTACTCTCGGCGGAGAGGATCGCCGTCGCCAACGCGTTCGACGGCGCGCTGGACGAAGAGCACGATGACCAGGCGATCGAGGCGGTGCTGGGCGAAATGGGCGTTCGGGCGCTGAATCAGGCGGAGACCCGCGGCCTCAAGGGCCGGCTCAAGGGGAAGCTCACACGATTCCGCGAACCACCGCGGCGAGATCCCGAACACGACACATTACTCGTCACCGCGGGGTACTACACGCCTCGCGCCGACGAGGGTGCGCGCCACGTAGAAATCAATCTCGACTACTTCGACCGACTGAAGGAGCACTATGGCGGGAACGACGCGATGATCATGATGAAGCTGACCCTGGTTCACGAAGGCCAGCATGCCATCGATCACACGAACGGCACATTGAGTCGTGACAAGGTCAGGAACGAGAAGAGTGCGCGTCGGGCGGAATGTCTGGTGTATTACAAGGTTCGCCGCGAGCTTCGCAATGCACGGCTTCGCCATCGCCTGGACAAGAAATGCAAGCGCATAACCGACGAGGACGGCAACATCGCCGGCACTGCGGGCGAGGACATCAAACAGCTGTGTTACAAGTCGAGAAGCGTCCGGCAGGAGGAACGCGGTACGAACACGGTAGGGGTACTGCGTTACGGCGTCCGTTTCTCGTACGATGCCAATTGGCAGTTGCGCCCGCTGCCTCCGGGGACGACACCCGGCTTCGGTGCCGAGCTGACCGGGCCCGAGCTTCCGGAGCCCGTATCGGAGAGGACCGCACGCATCGTCGTCGTCGTCGAGCCCGTTGCATCGCGGGGCGGACGTTTCAGCGAGCCGGCCGAGCTGGCAGCTGCGCTCCGGGACATGGTGTTCTTCGAACAAGTCGCGGAGTCGAGCGAATTGCCGCCCGTTTCGGGCTTTGAATTCGGCGTTCAATACCGCTTCGACGGCGTTCGCACGCTGCCGCCGCCGGATAACGACTACGAGCTTGACTACCTCAGCAAGTTACGCGAACAGGCCATCGCTACGCCTTTCGCGCAATCGCGCTACCTCGTCGCCAGGCGCTTCGAGAATCAGCTCTGGGCCGTCTACGCAGATATCAATCCCGATGCCGGTGACGGGGCGCAATCGGACATAGCGGCATGGCGAGAACTTGCGGGTTCGCTGGCCGCCGCGCCGACATCGAACGTCGAGGGCCTGTCGATCGAGTCGAGCAAACTCGGACTAGCCTGGCGCATCGGCGCTGGCTGGACCGTGGACCCGCCCGAAGAAATCGACGGCGGCTGGCAGGTGCGTGCCGGCGGTCCGGTCGGACCCGGGTTCACGCAGCCGTCGATTACGGTAGAGCGTGCCGGTCTTCCCGGTGACGCGATATCGCTCGATGAGCTGGCGGCCTGGTACACGGCCGACATCTGGGGGGAGAAACTGTACGTACGTCCTGCGCAGCTCTCCGGGTTTGACGAAGCCAGGGAGCTAGCCCGAAAATCTCACCGAAGGAATAGAAATAGGCCTCTATCTGGTGCATAAAGTAAGAGTTACCAAGCACTTACTCACGCCCGGAGGAAGAGGCCTATGTCGACAGAGTGTACGCCTGAGCAGTTAGATTTTCACGCGTTAGGTCGGCGTGAAGTGGTGGGTCGTTTCGACGGTGGCCGACTCACGTCAGACGGCGGCGGGCTGCTGCTACGCGAGGGGGATCGTCGGCTGGGGCGG
>JAKSCZ010000213.1 GCA_022360335.1 Pseudomonadota bacterium | reverse complement strand
CTTCGTGGAAGCCTGGCGGGGATTCCGCGACCTTCGCCAGGAGATACGTTCCGGGACTATCCGTCTGACGGGACCGCGGCATCTGAGGTCGTCGTTTCCCGAGTGGTTGTTGCTCAGTGCGCTGGCGCCCTACAGGCGCCGCTCCGGCAGTCGCGAGCGTCGGCTCTACCGGACGGACGAGACCCCAGGGCCCGTCAACATTCGGGAACGTTGACGGCCAGCCCGCCCTGCGAGGTTTCCTTGTACGTCGATTTCATGTCGAGGCCCGTCTGGCGCATGGTCTCGATGACCTGGTCGAGGGAAACCTTGTGCGTGCCGTCGCCGTGCATCGCGAGTTTGGCCGCGTTGATGGCCTTGACGGCCCCCATCGCGTTGCGCTCGATGCACGGGATCTGCACGAGCCCGCCGACCGGATCGCAGGTCAGCCCGAGATTGTGTTCCATGCCGATCTCGGCGGCTTCCTCCACGTGATGGTTCGATCCGCCGAGTGCAGCCGCCAGGCCGCCTGCCGCCATCGAACACGCGACGCCGACCTCGCCCTGGCAGCCCATCTCCGCCCCGGATATCGACGCATTGATCTTGTACAGGATGCCGATGGCGCCCGCGCTGAGCAGGTAGCGGCGGACGCCGTTGCGGTCGGCTCCCGGGACGAACTGCAGGTAGTACTTCAGGACCGCCGGGATGATGCCCGCCGCTCCGTTGGTCGGGGACGTCACGACGCGCCCGCCGGCGGCATTCTCCTCGTTGACGGCGATCGCCCAGGCATTGACCCACTCCATCGATTGCAGGGCCTGCGGCGCTCCGCCCCTCGACAGCGATTCGTACAGCTTCGGCGCCCGCCGCGTGACCTGCATCCTGCCGGGCAATACGCCCTCCGTTCGCAGACCGCGCTCGATGCACGAATCCATGGCGTCCCGGAGGCGGTCGAGGCCCGCGAGGACCTCCTCCTCGCTTTGCCAGGTCGCCTCGTTTCTCAGCACCAGTTGCGCTATCGACAGTTTCTCACCGGCGGCCCGTTCCAGGAGCGACTCGCTCGTGGTGAATGCCAACGGCGGCTCGCCCTCCCGGGCGGACGGTTCCGCCTCGTTCCCGCGCGCGACGAAGCCGCCGCCGAGCGAGAACCACTCTTCTTCGTGAATCGCTGCGCCGCCCGCATCGAGTGCCCGGAAGCGCATCCCGTTCGTGTGGCGTTCCAGCACCCGCTCGTAATCGAAATCGATCTCGATGTGGCCGCGGGCACGGACCCGCGCGAGGATCGCCTCGACCTCGTCGGGATCGACGGTCTCGGGTTCGTGGCCGTCGAGACCCAGGAGAATCGCCCTGTCCGTGCCGTGACCTTTGCCCGTCCAGGCCAGGGAGCCGTGCAGCGTCACGTGGAAACCTGCGGCGTCCCCGGCGCCGGCGGCGAAGGCGCGCGCGGCTTTCATCGGCCCCACCGTGTGCGAACTGGAAGGGCCTATGCCGATCTTGAAGATGTCGAATACGCTTATCGCGGCCATCAGTCCGAGCCCAGTGTCAACAGGCCCGCGTTACCGCCGACGGCCGAGACGTTGTTGCTCAGCGTGAACTCCGTGCCGAAGCGCTGCACGTAGTTCGGGCCGCCCGCCTTCGGGCCGGTACCCGAGAGCCCTCGTCCGCCGAACGGCTGGACACCGACGACGGCGCCGATCATGTTGCGATTGACGTACAGATTGCCTGCGCCGCAATCGGCCGCGAGACCGGCGACGCGTGAATCGATACGGCTGTGCAGGCCCATCGTCAGTCCGAAGCCCGTGCCGTTCACGGCCTGCACCGTCTTGTCGAGATCGCGGCTCCTGAATTTGACGACGTGCAGGATCGGGCCGAACTGTTCCTCCGTCAGCGCGCCGATGTCGTCGATCTCGACCAGCGTCGGCGCGAAGTACGTGCCCGCGTCGTGTGCGCCGGTCAGCGTACACCGGTGCACGATTCTCTGCTCCTTGCCCATGCGCCCGACGTGTGCGGCCAGCGTCTGCCGCGACGGATCGTCGATGCACGGTCCGACGTCCGTCGACAGGTGCCGCGGATCGCCGACGGTCAGCTCTTCCATGTAGCCCTCGAGGAGCTCCAGCGTCCGGGGCTCGATCTCCTCCTGCACGCACAGGAGACGCAACGCCGAGCAACGCTGGCCGGCGCTGTTGAACGCCGAGTAGATGGCGTCGTGCACGACCTGCTCGGGCAGCGCGGAGCTGTCGACGAACATCGCGTTCTGGCCGCCGGTCTCGGCGATCAGGGTCCCGATCGGGCCGTCGCGGTGCGCCAGCGTCCGGTTGATCGTCCGTGCGACCTCCGTCGAACCCGTGAATACCACGCCCGCGATCCGCGGATCGGCGACACCGTGCTCGCCGATCTGGCGACCGCCGCAGGGCAGGAAGTGGAGGACGTCGGGAGGGACGCCGGCTTCGTGCAACAGCCGGACGGCGCGATAGCCGATGACGGTCGTCGGCGCCGCCGGCTTGGCGAGCACGGCATTGCCGGCGGCGAGCGCGGCCGCGATCTGTCCCGTGTAGATCGCCAGCGGGAAGTTCCACGGACTGATCGCGACGAACACGCCCTTGCCCCGCATGCTGAGCGTGTTGCGTTCCCCGGTCGGCCCGGGAAGCAGGCTCGGCTCGCCGAAGTGTTTCTCCGCCTGGGCGCCGTAGTAGCGCATGAAGTCGACCGCTTCGCGGAGCTCGGAGATCGCGTCCGGAATCGTCCGGCCGCCCTCTCTCACGATCAGGCCGAGCAGTTCGTCGCGGTGTGCCTCGTAGAGATCCGCCGCGCGATTGAGAATCGCCGCGCGCTCGTATGCGCCGAGGCGGTCCCAGGACGGCTGGGCGGCGACCGCGAGGTCGACGGCCTTTCGGATACCGTCCGCCGTTGCCTGGTGACACACGCCGACGACCTCGGAAACGTCCGCGGGATTGACCGAAGGCTTTTCGTCACCGTCGATTTCCTTACCGCCGATGATCGGGCGCGCCGTGACGGTCGTGCCGCCGGCTGCCTCGAGTCCCTCGAGCAGCCGTTTGCTGACGCTGCGATCGGCCAGGTTGACGCCGCGCGAATTGTCGCGCTCCGGCCGGAAAATCTCCGGCGGCGCCGGAATACGGTCGTGTGCCGCGTAGTCGTGCTGCGCGGCAGTCGCGAGCGGATCCGCAACGATGTCCTGCACGTCGATCGACTCGTCGGCAATCTTGTTGACGAACGACGTATTCGAGCCGTTCTCGAGCAGGCGCCGAACGAGATACGGCAGGAGGTCCTCGTGATTGCCGACCGGCGCGTACACGCGGCAGGGCCGATCGTGCTTGTCGGGATCGACGACCTCGGCGTAGAGTTCCTCGCCCATGCCGTGCAGGCGCTGGAACTCGTAATCCCGGCGCGAACCGGCATAGTGCAGCACGCTCGCAAGCGTGTGGGCGTTGTGCGTCGCGAACTGTGCGTAGATCCTGTCGCCGGCCACCAGCGCTTTTCGTGCGGCCGCGAGATACGATACATCGGAGTGCGACTTGCGCGTGTAGACGGGATAACTCTCGAGACCCTGCTCCTGGGCCCACTTCACCTCGCTGTCCCAGTACGCCCCCTTGACGAGCCGCACGGGGATCCGGCGTCCCACGTCTCCGGCGAGCTCGATCAGGAATCGCAGGCCGTCGTTGCCGCGCCGCTGGTAGGTTTGCAGCGCGACACCGAGCCCGTCCCAGCCGTTCAGCGACGGGTCGCGGTACACCGCCTCGAAGATGTTGAGCCACATCTCGAAGCGGTGCGCTTCTTCGGAATCGATCGTCAGACCGATGCCGATGTCCCTCGCGTGCTGCGCCAGCTCGAGCACGGCCGGGACGAGCTCCGCCATGACCCGCTCCTCGTGCGAGAACTCGTAGCGCGGATGCAGGGCCGAGAGCTTGACCGAGATGCCCGGGGCCGAGAACACGTCGGCCGATTCGACCCGTGCCTCGCCGATGCTCCCGATGCCGGCATGGTAGTTGTCGAGGTAACGCTGCGCATCGGCTGCCGTCAGCGCGGATTCGCCGAGCATGTCGAACGAATGGCGATACGGCAGATCGGTGCTCTTCATCGCCCGGGCCAGAGCCTCTCCGATGGTCCGGCCCATGACGAACTGGTGTCCCATGATCTTCATCGCCTGGCGCATGGCGGTACGGACGACCGGTTCTCCCGCGCGGCTGACGAGCTTGCCGAGCATCTTGGTCGGGTTAGCCTGCGCGATCTCGTCGAGCGTCAGGATCTTGCCCGTCAGCATCAGACCCCAGGTCGACGCGTTGACGAACAGCGAGTCGCTCGTACCGACGTGTTCCTGCCAGTTCGCCGCCGTGATCTTGTCGGCGATCAGGCGGTCGGCCGTATCGGCATCCGGGATGCGCAGCAAGGCTTCGGCGATGCACATGAGCAGCACGCCTTCGTCGGACGACAGATCGTAGGTTTTCAGGAACGCCTCGATGCCGCCGTCGTTCTTCGTATTCTTGCGCACGGCGCGCACGAGCCGCGTCGCCGTCCCCGAAATCTTGCGCCGGGCCGCCGCACCGGGATCGGCTTCCTCCGCCAGCCGGCGCACCAGCTCCCGCTCGTCGGCGAGGTAATTGTCGTTGATGAAGGAAATGCTGCTCTCGCGAGCAGCGGGCTGATCGGTGAAACGCATACGAGAGACTCCGTGCTTCGGCCGAGATGATAGCTCATAAGGATCACTACAGACATCGGTAATGGTCAGAATTCACGTATACTTCCGGCACCCCGACAACCACGAGAATCTCCGTGCCAGCATCCTTCCTCGCGTCTCTCGCCGAGCGGACCGAAGCGCTGAAATCCGAGGGCCTTTTCAAGCAGGAACGGCTCATCGCCGGTCCCCAGCAGGCTGCCATCGACGTGCGGTCGGACGGCGGCACCACCGAAGTCCTGAACCTCTGTGCGAACAATTACCTGGGACTGGCCAATCATCCCGAGGTCGTTGCCGCGGCGCACGAGGCGCTCGACCAATACGGCTACGGCATGGCGTCGGTGCGCTTCATCTGCGGCACGCAGACGATCCACAAGGCGCTCGAAGAACGGATCAGTGCGTTCCTCGGCACCGAGGACACGATCCTCTACCCGTCCTGCTTCGACGCCAACGGCGGGCTGTTCGAGACCCTGCTGGGTCCCGGGGACGCCGTCGTCAGCGACGCCCTGAATCACGCGAGCATCATCGACGGCATCCGCCTCTGCAAGGCCGGCCGCTACCGCTACGCCAACGACGACATGGACGACTTGCGGACTCAGCTCGAAGCGGCCGAAGACGCGCGGGTCCGGCTGATCGTGACCGACGGCGTATTCTCGATGGACGGCACGATCGCGAACCTGCCGGGCATCTGCGACCTGGCCGACGAATACGGCGCACTGACGATGATCGACGATGCCCATGCCGCCGGCTTCATGGGCGAGCACGGCCGCGGCACCCATGAGTATCGCGGCGTCATGGGGCGCATCGACATCATCACGGGCACGCTCGGCAAGGCGCTCGGCGGCGCGTCGGGCGGCTACACGTCGGGCCGCAGGGAGATCGTCGGCTGGCTGCGGCAGCGCTCGCGACCGTACCTGTTTTCCAATTCCGTCGCGCCGATGATCGCGGCCGCGTCGATCGCGGTCCTCGACCTGCTCGAGCGCGACCACTCGCTGCAGCGGCAGTTGCACGACAATGCGCGCTACTTCCGCGGCAGGATGACCGAGCGCGGCTTCGACCTGAGACCGGGCGAGCACCCGATCGTCCCGGTCATGCTCGGCGATGCGCGGATCGCCGCACAGATGGCGGACAAGCTCCTCGAACGCGGCATCTACGTCGTCGGTTTCTCCTACCCGGTGGTCCCCAAAGGCGAGGCCCGGATACGCACGCAAATGTCGGCGGGACTCACGCGCGGGCAACTCGACAAGGCCATCGATGCATTTACGGACGTCGGGCGCGAGCTCGGCGTTATCGATTAGCTTCGTTTACCGGAGACGCGGTCATGAAAGCACTGGTCAAGGCCAAAGCCGAGCGCGGCATCTGGATGGAGGACATCGAGACGCCGGACGTCGGCCACAACGACGTGCTGATCAAGGTCAGGCGGACGGCGATCTGCGGCACGGACATCCACATTTTCAAGTGGGACGACTGGGCACGGGCGACGATCCCGGTGCCGATGGCCGTCGGCCACGAGTTCAGCGGCGAGATCGTCGACCGCGGCGTCGAGGTCCACGGCTACCGGATCGGCGATCGCGTGTCGGCCGAGGGTCACATCACCTGCGGCTATTGCCGGAACTGCCGCGCCGGTCGGCGGCACCTCTGCATGAACACGGCCGGCATCGGGGTGAATCGCGCGGGGGCGTTTGCCGAATACATCTCGGTTCCCGCGTTCAACGTGTTCAAGTTGCCCGATGCGATCTCCGACGACATGGCTTCGATCCTCGACCCGCTCGGCAATGCGACGCACACGGCGCTGTCGTTCGACCTCGTCGGCGAGGATGTGTTGATCACGGGCGCCGGTCCGATCGGCATCATGGCCGTCGCCATCGCCCGCTACGCCGGCGCGCGGCACGTCGTCATTACCGACGTCAACGACTACCGCCTGGACCTCGCGCGCAGGATGGGCGCAACACGGGCCGTCAACGTCACGAGCGAATCACTCGACGAGACGATGAAGGAACTCGGCATGGTCGAAGGTTTCGACGTCGGCATGGAAATGTCGGGCAACCCGCAGGCATTCCGCGACATGCTGCGAACGATGCACCACGGCGGCAAAGTCGCAATCCTCGG
>JAKSCZ010000403.1 GCA_022360335.1 Pseudomonadota bacterium | reverse complement strand
TATGGGCAATATCGGCGAACGCAAGTTCCCCGGACGGGAGCCGAATGGGGTGAGGCGTTCCGGGGTTCGCCGGCCTGCTATGACGATTCGCGAATGAACTTGACCGGGTTGACCCGGCGGCCGTTCTGCAGCACTTCGAAGTGCAGGTTCGGACCGGTGGCGCGGCCCGTCTCCCCCATCAGGGCGACGACCTGCCCCTTCCTGACCTCGTCGCCGACCGCGACGAGATTCTCGGAGTTGTGCGCGTAGCGCGTCGCGTAACCGTTGCCGTGATTGATCTCGACCATGACGCCGTAGCCGAAGCGATCGCCAGACCAGGTTACGACGCCGTCGGCGACGGCCACGATCTCGTCACCGAGTTTGCCGGCGAAATCGATACCCGTGTGGATGGCGGGTTTACCCGTGAACGGGTCCGTGCGCTTGCCGAAGTACGACGACAGCCATCCGGACCTGACCGGGCGGCCCTGCGGGTATACGCGTTGCTGCAGGTTCTCGTTCATGAGGAGCGATTCCAGCACACCGAGCTGCGCTTCGCGATGGTCGAGCTGGTAACCGAGCGCCGTCATCGCCTCGACGACCTCGGGCACGGCCACGCCGGAACCCGCCGTTGCAACCGGTTCTTCAGGACCGCCCAGCGCCGGCTCGGAATCGAAATTGAATTCGCCCGGATCGATATCCGCCATCTCGGTGAGGCGACGGCCGACGGCATCGAGGCGTATCATCCGGGCGTTCATCCGGGCGATGCGAATGGCGAGGGCATCGAGCGTGTCCTCGTTGCCCTGACGGATCGCGTCGATGCTCCCGCGCTGGGCAGCGAGGTCTGCGGCCAGACTGCCGAGTTCGGCCGTACTGACGCCCGAGCCCGTCATCGACGAATACCGGTAACCGCCGAGGAATCCCGCCGCCAGGACGACGGCGGCAAACGCGAACACGGCGAGGCCGGCCGACGGACCGGACAGGCTGACTTGCCGGGGTTTACCGAAACCCTTGCCGAATACGACTACGTTCATCGATTCCGCCCTGGATGCGCGAGTGTCACTTCATGATCTCTTTTGCAAGCGGGCGAACCGCGGAACTCCCGGTCGCCGTGCCTTGTTCGCGTTGTTATGGTCTTGCCTTCCCTGCTCAATTCGGTAGCCCCGCTGCCCCGGTCGCTCCCCGGGGCCGGTGGTTTTGCGTCCCCGCCTCTCGACGGGTTTGCCTTTTTCGTGCGCAACAATATGCATAATGTCAGAATTCATTACAAGGTTCTGATCCGCAAGGTAGTTACACGCGGCACGAATTGCCGAAAAAGCACCGACTGCGTCACGTTTTGATGCCCCCCGAACAACTCAAAAATCTGCTAAAACCCTGTTGTGACGGGGACTTAGGCTCGGTCGTCGAGCGCGCCAGAGCCGTCGGCGAACTTACCGACAGGCTCGCCCGGGCGCTGCCGGGCGACTGCGCGGGCGCCATCGTCGCCGCCAGCCTGCGCGAGAGCGGCGAGCTCGTCGTGATCGCGGCCTCCTCCGCCTGGGCCAGCCGCCTGCGATTCGAGACGGAGACCTTGCTGGCCGCAGCGCGCGACACAGGGCTCTCACCCACGTCTTGCCGGGTCAGGGTTGCCCACTCCAAATAGGGTGCCAGTCACCTTAAATCGAGTCTAAAGGTGACTGACACCTTTAGACTCGATTTAAGGTGACTGACACCAATCAGGCGTAGGCGGGCGTGGCGTAGGAGATCGGTGCCTGCTTCGGATCCTCGAACGTGACCTCTTCCCGGGCAGACGTGTCCTCGAGCACTGCCCGGAGCAACTTGTTGTTGAGGTCGTGACCCGATTTGTAGGCGCGGAGTTCGCCGATCAGGCTGTGGCCGAGCAGGTAGGCATCGCCGATGGCGTCGAGGATCTTGTGGATCACGAACTCGTTCGAGTACCTGAGACCGTCCTCGTTGAGAATCCGGTAGTCGTCGAGGACAATGGCATTGTCCATGCTGCCGCCCAGCGTCAGGTTACGCTCGCGCAATGCCTCGACGTCGCGCAGAAAACAGAACGTGCGGGCCCGGCTCACTTCCTTGAGAAACGAGGTCGACGAGAAATCGATCGCCGCTTTCTGCGACAACTTGTTGAACACGGGGTGATTGAAATACACCTCGAAGTTCACCTTGAAACCGTCGAAGGGCACGAGCTCGGCCCACTTGTCCCCGTCCTCGACGCGGATCGTCTTCCGGATGCGGATGAATTTCTTGGCCGCGTTCTGTTCCTCGATGCCGGCCGACTGCAGCAAAAAGACGAACGGGCCGGCGCTGCCGTCCATGATCGGTACCTCGGGAGCCGACAGGTCGACGTTGATGTTGTCGATGCCGAGACCCGCGAGCGCCGACATCAGGTGCTCGACGGTCGCGACCTTGACCCCGTCCCTGATGAGCGTCGTGCCCAGCATCGTCTCGCCGACCAGCATCGGATCGGCCGGCACGTCGACGGGGTGGTCGAGATCGACGCGTCGGAACGTGATACCGGAATTCTCCGCCGCGGGCCGCAGCGTCATGAAGACCTTCTCGCCCGAATGGAGTCCCACGCCGGTCGCACGAATCGTTGTTTTGAGAGTGCGTTGTCTCAGCATGTCGCGCGCAAGACTACCACAGCCGTGAAAAAGCCCACAAGAAATCAGACCCTTACGGGTCCTCGCCGCGCACCGTCGCCGCACCGGGAGAAGGGGGGACCGGCCCGGGTCGTCCCGGGCCGGTAAAGCGGAGAGACCTTTCCGTCCTGCCCCAGACCGCTGCCGCACGTCCATGTGCTCCGCGGCACAGGGCCGTCCTGCCCCAGACCGCTGCCGCACATCCATGTGCTCCGCGGCACAGGGCTGTCCTGCCCTAGTCGGCCTGGCGTCGCAGGAATGCCGGGATGTCGAGCAGCTCTTCCTGCAGACCGACGTCGTCGAGGCCGTCGCCTACCGCGCGCTTTCTCTGCACGGTCGGCTTGTCGAGCGTATGGTAGTTGGGCTCTGCCTGCGCCTGCTGGCGGCTCACGATGCGCATCGGCGACTCGGCATTCGCAGCCGACTGTCCGAGACCCGTCGCGACGACCGTGACGCGGATGCGATCGGTCATCTCCGGATCGATCACGGTACCGACGACGACCGTGGCGTCGTCCGATGCGAACTCCTTGACGGTCGCTCCGACCTCCTGGAACTCGCCGATCGACAGGTCCATACCGGCGGTGACGTTGACGAGTATGCCGTTCGCACCGGCCAGGTTGATGTCTTCGAGCAGCGGGCTCGACACGGCGGCTTCCGCCGCTTCGCGCGCCCGGTCCTCGCCCTGCGACACGCCGGTTCCCATCATCGCCATGCCCATTTCGGACATGACCGTGCGTACGTCCGCGAAATCGACGTTGATCAGGCCGGGGCGGGTGATCAGCTCCGCGATGCCCGGCACCGCTCCCTGCAACACCTGATTCGCGGCACGGAACGCATCCAGCAAGGTCGTCTCGCCGCCGAGCACCGTCAGCAGTTTCTCGTTCGGAATCGTGATCAGCGAATCGACGTACTTGCCGAGTTCGCCGATACCGTGATCGGCGATCTGCATGCGCTTGCCGCCTTCCATGAGAAACGGTTTCGTGACGACGGCCACGGTCAGTATGCCGAGCTCTCTGGCGACCTGTGCGACGATCGGCGCCGCGCCGGTGCCGGTGCCGCCGCCCATGCCGGCCGTAATGAACAGCATGTCCGCACCTTCAATGACCTCGTGGATCCGATCGCGATCCTCCATTGCGGCCTGACGGCCGATGTCGGGGTCGGACCCCGCGCCGAGACCCTTCGTGATATTGCAGCCGATCTGCAACGAGGTTCTCGCACGCGAGCTCTTGAGCGCCTGCGAGTCGGTGTTGGCGCAAATGAAGTCGACGCCCTCGATCCCGGTGTCGACCATGTGCGCCACGGCATTGCCGCCGCCGCCGCCGACGCCGATGACCTTGATCACCGCGCTCTGGCTGTGCGCATCCATCAATTCGAACATTGTGTCTTCCTCCGCTTTTCGCTTTTCCCTGTGGGGCACTCACCGGGCCCCGTGTACCGTGTCAGAACCGTCCCTGGAACCATGACTTCATGCGTTCCCAGACCTCGCCGAGGCTGCCGCCGATCGGTGTGGACCGGCGATCGCGCCGCGTCAGGTTTTCGTAGCCGTACAGCAGCAAGCCGACGCCCGTGGCGTGGATCGGATTGCGCACGACATCCATGAGTCCCTCGACGTATTGCGGTGCGCCGAGCCGCACCGGCATGTGGAACACTTCTTCGGCGAGTTCGACGGCGCCTTCCATCTTCGAACTGCCGCCCGTGATCACGACGCCGGCCGCTATCAGTTCCTCGAAACCGCTGCGCCTCAGCTCGTCGCGGACCAGACCGAACAGCTCCTCGTAGCGCGGCTCGACGATCTCGGCCAGCGTCTGGCGTGCGAGGCGGCGCGGCGGCCGATCGCCGACGCTCGGCACCTCGATCGTCTCGTCCGGATTCGCGAGCTGCGACAGCGCGCAGGCGTACTTGATCTTGATCTCTTCGGCGTACTGCGTCGGGGTGCGCATCGACACGGCGATGTCGTTGGTCACCTGGTCGCCCGCGATCGGGATCACGGCCGTGTGCTGGATCGCGCCGCCGAGGAACACGGCGATATCGGTCGTGCCGCCGCCGACGTCGACGATGCAGGATCCGAGTTCCTTCTCGTCGTCGGTCAGCACGGCGTAGCTCGACGCGAGCTGTTCGATCACGATGTCGTCGACTGCGAGGCCGCAGCGCTGCACGCACTTGACGATGTTCTGCGCGGCGCTCTCCGCGCCCGTCACCATGTGCACCTTGGCCTCGAGACGCACGCCCGACATGCCGATCGGCTCGCGGCTGCCTTCCTGATTGTCGATCAGGAACTCCTGCGGCAGG
>JAKSCZ010000444.1 GCA_022360335.1 Pseudomonadota bacterium | reverse complement strand
CCCGAGGCGCTCGCCCGGGGCGGCAACCCGGCGATCGCGTTCCTGTTGCTCGGCATCGCTTTTCCGATGGTCATCGAGCGGGTCGTGCACGAGAAATTCGCCGCGGCGCACGGGTTCGTACTGGCGCTGGCTGCCCTGGGCCTCGTCATCCACTCGATTCTCGACGGTATCGCACTGTTGCCGACGCAGAACGCCGAGCTCGGCTACGCGGTCGTCCTGCACCGCCTGCCGGTCGGGATGGCGATCTGGTGGTCGCTGCGGCCGAACCTCGGTTTGACCGCCGCGGTCGCAGCCTTCGCGATGATCATCGTCGCAACGAGCGCCTCGTTCGTCGTCGGCGCACCGATCGTCGAGCTGGCCGAGACGCGCAGCATCGCCTGGCTGCAGGCCTTCGTCTCCGGGTCGCTGATACACATCGTCGCGTTCGGCGTCGGCCACGACCACCACGGCCATGTCGAACCGGCCGGGCAATTCCAGGACTGGGGTTACCGTTTCGGCATCCTGCTCGGCCTGTTCCTGGTCTTCAGTGCGCCGAATATGCACGTTTAGGCCGTGCGATCGCCTTTGCCGTGGTAGTCGCCGCGGTAGAAGATCAGCGGCTCGAGTTCGCGATCGTCGAATCGCAGCACGCGGCCCACGATGATCACGTGATCGCCGCCGTCGTAGCGATGTTCCGTGCTGCACTCGAAGCAGGCTGCATACTCGGGGAGAATGGGTACGCCGTGCAGGCCCTGTGCGCAGTCGAGACCGGCGAATTTGTCGCCGCCGCGCGCCGCGAAGCGCTCGGACAGGGACTGCTGGTGTTCCGCCAGCCCGTTGACGGCGAAATTCCCGGCCAGCGTGAACGCATCGTAGCTCAGCGAATCGTTGCCGATACTCCAGAGCACGAGCGGCGGATCGATCGACACCGAGTTGAAGCTGCTGATCGTCATGCCCACTCGCCGGCCTTCCCGATCGAGCGTCGTCGCCACGGCAACGCCGGTCGCGAAGCAACCGAAAGCCCGGCGTATGTTTTCAGGCTCGTTCAACGTCATAGTCGGGTTTGGCTGTTCGATCGGCGAACCGGAACATTGTAGCAATGCAAGCGCCCGCGATCAGGTGCCAGACGCCCCAGACGGCGGCGACGGCCGCAGCGCCGCCGACGCCCCGGAGCTGACTGAGCAGGATCACGAGCGCGAGGCCCGAGTTCTGGATGCCGATCTCGAAGGTCAGCGCGCGGCGCGTTGCCGAGACGCCGGAGAGCGCCATGCCCGCGGCGGCGCCCGTCGCAAACGCCACCGCGTTGTGAATGACCACCACCGTCCCGAGCAAGGGCAACGCGGGATGCAGCGCCGGGAAGAAATACGCGATTCCGTAAACGATGACTCCCACGAGTACCGACACGCCCAGGACCGTCGTTCGCCGCCTGATCTTCGCCGCCGCGCCCGGCGCTTTCGCGGCGACGAGCATTCCGCACACCAGCGGCAGCGCCAGCAGGAACGTCGTCTGCGCAAGGAACGTCCACGGACTGACCTCCAGCGTTCGCAGCAGCGCCGCAGTCGGCTCGTAGGCCTGCGACCACGCGAGGATGGACACGGGCGTGAAGACCGCGGCAAGCAGGCTGGACGTCGCCGTCAGTGCGACCGATGCGGCGACGTTGCCGCGGGACAGGTAGGTCAGCAGGTTGGAAACGGCGCCGCCGGGACAGCAGGCGACGACGATCATGCCCAGGGCGATCGAGGCGGCCGGGCGTAACGTGAGGATCAGAAGGAACGTGACCAGCGGCAACACTGCGACCTGTGCGACGACGCCGCCGAGAAACAGCAGCGGCTTGTCGCGCAGGAAAGCGAAATCGTCGACGCGCAGCCCCAGCGCGACACTGAACATGACGAGCACCAGCGCGAGCGACACCCCGACCTGCCCGACCGGGTCGAGTACGATGCGCAGGCTGTCGAGAGCGGCGATGTCCAAGGATCGTCCGTAGGTCGGGTGAGTCCGGCCGTAGTATAGTAGCGCGACGAGTTCGAGTTCACCTGGCCACGCGCCAGACCCTGCTCAGGGAGCGCTACCTGCAGACGGACGGGCCGCCGGCGGACCGGAACCGAGCGTATCCGCGAGGTCGACCACCCGGTCGGCGGCCCGCATGACGATCGGGCTGTGCGTCACGGCGACGCGCGTGACGTTCAGTCTCCGCAGGCTTGCGACGACGAGGCGTTCCGTATTCTCGTCGAGGCCGCTGGTAAACTCGTCCAGCAACAGCAAGCGCGGCCGCCGGTACAGCGCCCGCGCGAACAGGATGCGCTGTACCTGTCCCGCCGACAGCGCCGAGCCCAGGTCGCCGATGCGCGTCCGGTAAGCCAT
>JAKSCZ010000505.1 GCA_022360335.1 Pseudomonadota bacterium | reverse complement strand
GCTGTTGGCGGCAGCCGTGCTGAACAGCCCGTAGATGCCGCCGCCGCCGTAAACCTCGGAATTCGTCAGGATCTCGATGAAGTCATAGGGCGCGGACGAGGCGATCCGGCGCATCGATTTGTTGTCGAAGCTCAGGATGTAACGCTCGGACCGGAACGCGTCGTAGGTCGCGCCGATCGGCGAATCGCGGAAGGTGTCCGTCGACGGACGCGACACGCCCGATACGGCAGCCGGCGGCGCGACGGCCCAGACGTTGAAATCGTCCTTGCGCTCGTCGAACGGACGGGTCGAGAACAGGACCTCGGTCAGTTCCCTCGCCCTGGCGACGAATGCGTCCCGTTCTTCGGCCGTGTAGCCGTCGCCCATCAGCAGCAGGTCGACTTTGGTCGCGGGGTCGCCGCTCTCGTGGATCGCGACGACGTGGCCCGAGTACCTGGCCGATTCGCGGTGCACGAGTACGTCGGCGGGATCGAGATCGATGCGCCAGACTTCCTCGAATACATTGCCCGGGCCGCGCTTTTTGATGACCAGCCGGAACGGCGAGTCCTGCGCCGGGAAGCGTACCGACTCGTGGAACGAGCGGTTGATCTCGCGCGACTCGGCCGTCGTTTCCCACTCGCCGTAGATCGAGCTGAAGCTGCGCGACCACGCGATCTCGCCGGATTCCGGGTCGACGATCTCGAAGAGGTATTTGCCGCGCTGCGTCGTGTCGATCGGCTGCGCCATGTTGCCGGTCCACGGCAAGGGTTCGACGACCACCTCGTCGAGCGAGAACATCTCGGCGCCGTGCTTGCCGCCGTGGAAGTAATCGACGCGCATCGTAGCCGGTGCGCCGGTCTCCCCGGCACAGGCCACGCACATCCAAAAACACGTGACGGCGGCTGCGAACGCTCTCATCCGGTCTCCCCTTCGTCGTCCTGCGGTATGGTATGCGCATGGTAGCGCGTTTCACACTGATGCTGACGCTGGTTCTGGCCGGCGAGATCGTGTTCGGCCTGCCGTTTCACACGGCGCGCTTCTACCGCCCGACGATGCTCGAGGCGTTCGGTTTCACGAACACGCAGCTCGGCGACGTGTTTGCCGTCTACGGCGCGTTCGCAATGCTCGCCTATTTCCCCGGCGGTGCGCTGGCCGATCGCTTTTCCGCGCGCTCTTTGCTCGCGCTCTCATTGGTCGCGACGGCGGCGGGGGGGCTCTACATGGCGACCTACCCGGGCGAAACCGGGATGGCCGTCCTCTACGGCTACTGGGGTATCACGACGATCCTGCTGTTCTGGTCGGCGCTGATCCGGGCCACGCGCGAGTGGGGCGGCGACAATGCACAGGGCGCGGCTTTCGGCATCCTCGAAGGCGGCCGCGGCATCGTCGCGGCGCTGATCGGCACGGCCGGCGTCGCGGTGCTCGCGATGAACATGCCCGACGACCCGTCCGCGGTGACGAACGAGGAACGGCAGGCGGCATTCCGGTCCGTGATCACGATGTACTCGCTGGGCGCGCTCGGCGCCGCGGCGCTGGTCTGGTTCCTGATCCCGCCGTCGAAACTCGCCGTCGACCCGGGCCGCAGGCTGTTCAGGGACTCGTTCGCCGTTCTGCGAAGGCCGCTGGTCTGGGCGCAGGCCGCCATCATCGTCTGTGCGTACTGCGGGTTCAAGGGGCTGGACAACTACGCGCTCTATGCCGTACAGGTGCTCGGCATGAACGAGGTCGACGGTGCGCGACTCGCCGCGTACGCCGCCTACATCCGCCCGTTCGCGGCGGTTCTCGCAGGCGTACTGGCGGACCGCTGGTCCGCGGGCAGGACGATCGGCCTGATCTTCGGCGCGCTCGCCGTCTCCTACCTGCCGCTGGCGAAGCTGCATCCGGAAGGAAACGCGGTATTCGTCATCTATGCGAACGTCTTCGTCAGCATGTTCGCCGTGTTCTCGATGCGCGGCGTCTATTTCGCGCTGCTCGGGGAGAACGGGGTGCCGGCGCACCTGACCGGCGCCGTTGCAGGCGCCGTCTCGTTCGTCGGCTACACGCCCGAGATCTTTTTCGGTCCCGTTACGGGCAGAATCCTCGATGCGAACCCCGGGGCCGTCGGGCATCAGAACTATTTCCTGTTCCTGGCCGTCGTCATGGCGGCCGGCGTCGTCTGCGTCGCATGGCTGCTGAGGCTTCAGCGGCGGGACGTCGTGAACTGGCCCGCGGCGCCGGCCGCCGCGCCGGCGAAATAATGCGCCGCCGCATCCGGTCTGGAGAATCATGAAACCCGGCGAACGAATTCGCGACCAGCTGCGGCGCAACGCCGTTGCGCTCATCAGTCTGGCGATCGCGATCACGAGTCTCGGCTACAACACCTGGCGCAACGAGGCGAGCGAATACAACCGCAACCAGCGCCTGATCTCCATCGAGGTCCTGCGCAACCTCGGCGACCTGCAACAGGTCGTCTTCCACAACGCCTGGGACATGGACGTGACGGGCCGGGGCAACCCGCGCACGGGCTGGGTGCACGTTATCGCCATTCGGGATCTCACCCTGCTGCTCGACGGCGACGCGTCGTCGTCAGCCGCCGTGCTGCTGGAGGCCTGGAACGAGGGATGGCACGATCTCGAGGGAGACAGCGAGCCGTACAAGGCCGTGATCGAAGCGCTCGAGCGGGTCCGCGCCGACACGCATGCATTGTTGCGGGAACTCGACTAGAGTCGCGGCTTCGTCTGACGACAGACCGACCCAACACAGCCGGGGTACATCATGAACAAGACTCTCCTGGTCCTCGCCGCGTTCGCACTCGCCGCATGCCGGCAGGCGCCCGACACGCCGGACGTCGCCGCCGCTGCGCCTGCGGAACCCGCGGCCGCCGAAGCCGCGCCGGACCCGCTCGCGGCCGTGCTCGATGCCCAGCCGGACGAGGTCAGGGCGCGTTACGCGTACCGTCACCCGCAGGAGACGCTCGAATTCTTCGGCATCGAACCGGGCATGACCGTGCTCGAAGGGCTGCCGGGGCGCGGCTGGTACACCCGGCTGCTGTTGCCCTACCTCGGCGGGGACGGTCATCTGATCGGCGTCGCCTATTCGCTCGACATGTACCCGCTGTTCTCGTTTGCGACCGAGGAGTTTCTCGCGAAGCAGGCCGCATGGGCCGCGGAGTTTCCGGCCGACGCCGCCGGATGGGCGGGCGAGGACGGCGCGAGTGCGACGGCGTTTCATTTCGGTGCCCTGCCCGCGGAGCTCGAGGGGACCGTCGACGTCGTGTTCTTCCCGCGCGTGCTGCACAATCTCGCCCGCTTCTCCAACGAGACCGAGACGGACTATCTGGGCGCTGCGCTGGCCGACGCCTACGCCGCGCTCAGGCCGGGCGGGACGTTCGGCGTCGTGCAGCACCATGCACGGGACGAGATGTCGGAGGATTTCGCCGACGGCAGCCACGGTTATCTGAAAAAGGCGTTCGTCGTCGCGGCCGTCGAAGCGGCCGGTTTCGAGTTCGTCGCCGAGAGCGACATCAACGCCAACCCGAAGGACCGGCCGTCCGAAGACGACATCGTCTGGCGCCTGCCGCCGTCGCTCGCCACGAGCCGCGAGAACCCCGACCTCCGGGCGGAGTTCGAGGCGATCGGCGAGTCCAACCGCATGACGCTCAGGTTCCGCAAGCCGGACGGCGCCTAGTTCGCAGGCTCGAGACCGATGATGACCGGGTCGTGGTCCGAGGCCCGGTACGGCACGCCGGCGTCGAACAGCGACGGGTCGCGTCCGAACTCGAGGTTGTAGTCGAGTACCGGCGGCTCGTCGGCGTTGATGTGCCACTCGACGGCGCCGCTTACCTGCGGGGCGAGGCTCGCCGTCGCGAACGCGTAGTCGTAGGCGCCGGACTGCCCGTCGAAGAGGAACGAATACGGCTCGGCCCGGCCGTCGAGCAGGTCCACGAGCCCGCCGTTGCGAAACGCCTCGATCGGGTCTTCCCGGAAATAGGCGTTCATGTCGCCGATGACCAGGTAGTCGCCGTCGCCGCTTCCGGTCGGGTCGGTGGCGACCCAGTCGGCGAGCGCGGCCGCGGCCGACGTGCGTGTCAGGTTGCAGTTGCCCTGCCCGTCGCCGAGGTTCGGGTCGCCGTCCGAGTCGCACGACGAGCCTTTCGATTTCAGGTGGTTGACGACGACCGTGAACACGGCGCCCGTCGAGTCGACCGAAAACGCCTGTGCGAGCGACGGCCGGTTGCGGTCGTCGTTGAAGCGCGAATCGACACTGCGGTCGAGCAGCGCGGCGTCGCCGGTCGCGGAGACGCTCGTCGCCCGGTAGATCAGGCCCGCCTTGATGACGTCCGAGTGAATCGGGCCGGTATCCACGAACGCGTAGACGGCGGAGCCGACGCGTGCGTTGAGCGCATCGACGAGCGTGCTCAGCGAGTCGCCGGCGTTGTTCTCCAGTTCGGTGAGGCCCAGTATGTCGGCGTCCGATTGCACCAGCGCCGTCACGAGCTTGTCGGCCTGGCGCGCCAGCTCGGCCGTGCTGTCGGCGCCCCGGCAGCCGTCGTCTCCGAGCGGGCCGCAGTCGTCCGCCCCCGTATCGATCGTCGTGAAATAATTGAGCACATT
>JAKSCZ010000408.1 GCA_022360335.1 Pseudomonadota bacterium | reverse complement strand
CGCCGAATACCTGCAGATCGGCCGCGTCATGCGCGGAGAGCCGGGCGTGGCCGGGATGGAGCGCTTGCAGGAGCGCATCGCCGCCGCGATCGACGAACGGCCCGTCGAAGACGGCAAGGCCGCGGTCGAGACGGCGGGGGGCGGGCCGATCAGGCCCCTGGCCGGGATCGCCGTCGCGGCGTCGGTCGCGTTGGCTGCCTTGTTCGGCCTGCAGTTGACGGCCGGTGTCGACGAGGCCGGCGAAGCGCCTGAAGATCCGGCCGCCGGGGTCGCGGAGGGCCCGAGCTACACGGTGCCGCAACCGCTCGACGAACAACTGCGCCAGTACTACCTGAGTCATGGTGCGTCCTCGTCGGAGATGGGCGCGAACGGCATGAACGCGAGACTCGTCACCCTGCGGTTGAGCGACGAAACGGTCGTCGAGGAAGACGAGACGGCCGACGAACAGCCGACGCAGCCGTAATGCGTGCCCGCGCGATTCGGCACCTCGCCTGGCCCGTGCTCGCCGTTGGCCAGCTTGCCTGCAGCGTCGATGCGCTCGCCCAGCGAAGCGGGCCGAACGACTGGCTGAACCGCATGGCCGCGGCCGTGCAGCGGACGAGTTACCAAGGAACGGTGATACGCATCCAGGACGGCAGGGCCGAGGCGCTCAAGGTCGTCCATACGGTCGAGGACGGCGTCATTCGCGAAAGAGTCGTGGCGCAGGAGGGCAACGGGCTCGAGATCATCCGCAACGGCAACGAGGTGCACTGCATCCTGCCGGACCGCAAGAAGGTACTGGTCGAGGAGTGGGACGATCAGTCGACCCTGTTCTCGACCCTGCCGTCGAGCGAGGTCCGGTTCGGCAACGAGTACGACGTCTCGATCGTTCGGGAGGAACGCGTGGCCGGCCGCCGGGCGATCCTCATCGCGATCCGCCCGCACGACAGCTACCGCTACGGCCACCGGATATGGCTCGACGTGGATACGGCGTTTCCGTTGCAGACGCAGCTGATCGGGGACGACGGGTCGGCGATCGAGCAGGTCAAGTTCGCCGACATCAGTCTGAACCGGGAGGTCCACGCGAGCGCTCTGGCGCCGAGCGTCAGCACCGAGGACTTCAACTGGTTC
This sequence comes from Pseudomonadota bacterium, assembly GCA_022360335.1. GTDB lineage: Bacteria > Pseudomonadota > Gammaproteobacteria > Steroidobacterales > Woeseiaceae > UBA1847. Next base: position 1,198 of record JAKSCZ010000408.1, on the reverse strand, counting down.
ACGCAAGCGTCGCGGCATTCGCGGCAGGCCGTCCGGACCGAGTGGCACAGCGACGACCTGCCGCTGGGTTTCCGGGCGATGTCGACGCACGAGGAACGGCTGCCCGGGAGCGAACACGTGACGACGACGCACATTCTGTACAGCGACGGTCTGGCGAACGTATCCGTATTCGTGGCGCCGGCGGAAGCCGACGTGAAGGTCGGCCCGTCTCGCGTCGGCGGCACGAACTCCTACAGCGCGATCGTCGAAGGCCATCGCGTCACGGCGGTCGGCGAAGTCCCGGCGATCACCGTCGAGCAGGTCGCCACGACGATGCGCCCGCACTAACGGGCCCGCAAACCCCTGCTGTAAACTGGGTCCATGGACACTCCACGGGGCCGGATTCTCTCCGTTCATGAGGATACGTCGCCACGGCGCGCCGTGGTGGAGGTCCGCTCGCTGCGTTGCGCGCGATGCGCCGCCGGCAAAGGCTGTGGGGCGGGCCTGCTCGGCGGGGAGGCGAAACCCCGCAGGATGGATGCCCTGATCTCCGGCGGCGTGGACGTCCGGGCCGGAGACGAGGTGACCGTCGAGCTCGCGCCCGACAATCTGCTGCGTGCCGCGGGGATCGTGTACGGCTTGCCGCTGAGCGGCGCAATCGGCGGGGCGGGTATCGCGTCCCTTCTCGGAGCCGGCGATCCCGGAGCGGCCGGCCTGGCGCTCGCCGGGGTCGTGTCGGGCGTCGCGGCGGGCAGGCTCCGGCTGCGCCGGACGGGATGCCTGCGCCGGTTCACGCCGACGGTCACCGGGCGCCTGACGCCGGCGGTCGACTGAATGCCGACCCTTTACGTCTACAGCCGCGAGGGCTGTCATCTCTGCGAAGTCCTGATCGAGCAGCTGCTGCCGATGATCCGCGGCCGGATCGATCTCGAGATCCGCGACATCGACACGAATCCCGCATGGCACGAGCGCTTCCGGAGCGACATCCCGGTCGTCGAGTACGACGGCGAACCGGTCTGCATGCATTTTCTCGATCGCGACGCGATTGCAGGTATACTTCGCCGCTGATCTCGCCGGGCGCCACAAAGCGGGTTCCATGTTTTCCTTATAAATGAAAAAGATACGTAACTTTTCCATAATTGCTCACATCGATCACGGCAAATCGACGCTGGCGGACCGATTCATCCAGACCTGCGGCGGCCTGTCGGATCGCGAGATG
>JAKSCZ010000512.1 GCA_022360335.1 Pseudomonadota bacterium | reverse complement strand
CGCGTCATGTCGGTCGACACGAGCGGACCGATGTCCTTGTCTTTCACGACGCGCTTGCGCTCGGTGTAGCGCGATACGTCGCGGCCGTAGCCCATCGCAAGGTCCTGCAATTCGCACTCGCCGCCCTGATCGCAGATCGGGCAATCGAGCGGATGATTGATCAGCAGGAACTCCATGGTCGCTTTCTGCGCAGCGATCGCATACGGCGACTTCGTGAACACCTTCATGTCCGGACCGACGGGCGTCGCGCAGGCGGGCAGCGGTTTCGGCGCTTTCTCCACTTCCACGAGGCACATGCGGCAGTTGGCGGCGACGGACAGCTTCTCGTGGTAGCAGAAGCGCGGCACGTAGGCACCGACCTGATCGGTGACCTCGATCAGCATCTGCCCCCTGCGAGCTTCGACGGGCTTGCCGTCGATCTCGAGTTTGACGACGTCGTCCGTCATGCGGCCGCCTCGGGTGTGCCGTCCACGACACTGCGTCCGTGGTGTTTCACCATGTATTCGAACTCATGGTGGAAGTGCTTCAGGAAACTCTGCACGGGCCAGGCTGCCGCGTCGCCCAGCGCGCAGATCGTGTGGCCCTCGATCTTGTTCGCGACGTCGACGAGCTTGTCGAGGTCACCGAGTGTGCCGCGGCCGTCGATGATGCGGCTGAGCATGCGATAGAGCCACCCGGTTCCCTCCCGGCACGGCGTGCACTGGCCGCAGGACTCCGCCATGTAGAAGCGTGCAATACGTCGCAGCACACGGACCATGCAGGTCGTCTCGTCCATGACCATGACCGCACCGGTTCCGAACGACGAGCCCGCCGCCTGCAGCGCGTTGTAGTCCATCGTACAGTCCATGATGATCTCGGCCGGCAGGACCGGCACCGACGAGCCGCCCGGGATCACGGCCTTCAACTTGCGGCCTTTCCAGACGCCGCCGCAGAGTTCGAGCAGGTCCTTGAACGGGATGCCCATCGGCAGCTCGAGATTGGCGGGCTTTTCGACGTGTCCGGACACCGAGAACTGAGCGGTGCCGCCGGACCCTTCCGGACCGAGATCGGCGAACCACTGCGCGCCGTTGCGGATGATCACCGGGACGCTCGCCAGACTCTGCGTGTTGTTGATCGTCGTCGGCTTTCCGTACAGGCCGTAATTGGCCGGGAACGGCGGCTTGAAGCGCGGCTTGCCCGGCTTGCCCTCGAGCGATTCGAGCAGCGCCGTCTCTTCGCCGCAGATGTAGGCGCCCGCGCCGACGAACGTGTAAAGATCGAAGTCGATGCCGGAGCCCTGGATGTTCTTGCCGAGCAGCCCGGCCTCGTAGGCCTCTTCGAGTGCCGCTTCGAAACGCGGCACCGGCTCGTCGATGAATTCGCCGCGGATGTAGTTGTAGCCGACCGTGGCACCCATGGAATACGCGGCGATCGCCATGCCCTCGATCAGGCTGTGCGGGTTGTAGCGCAGGACCTCACGATCGTGACAGGTGCCCGGCTCGCTCTCGTCCGAGTTACAGACCAGATACTTCTGCCCGGGCGCATTGCGCGGCATGAAACTCCATTTGAGGCCGGTCGGGAAGCCCGCACCGCCGCGGCCGCGCAGGCCGGACGCCTTGACCTCGTCGATGACGTCCCCGGGCGTCATCTCGCCGGCGAGGATCCTGCGCCAGGCCTCGTAGCCGTCGAACCGCTCGTAGGTCGCGAGCGTCCACGGCTCGTCGGAACCGAAGGTATTGAAGCAGACGAGATTCTCTTCGTACGCCATCAATCGAGTCCGTCCAGTATCTCGTCGACCCGGTCCGCCGTCAGGTTCTCGAAGTACCGGTGGTTGACCTGCATCGCCGGCGCACCGCAGCAGGCGGCGATGCACTCCTCCTCCCTTTTCAGGAAGATGCGGCCGTCATCGGTGCTCTCGCCGAGTTTCACGCCGAGTTTCGCCTCGACGTGTTCCACGATCTCGTCGGCGCCGCGCAGCATGCACGAGACGTTGGTGCAGATCGAAACCTCGTTGCGGCCGCAGGGCTGCGTCTGGAACATCGAATAGAAGGTCGCGACCTCGTACACCTGGATCGGCGGCAGATCGAGGTAGGCCGCCACCGCGTTCATCTGATCCGCGGTGATCCAGCCCTCGTTCTCGTGCTGGACGAGATGCAGCGCACGGATGACGGCCGAGCGCTGGCGGTCCGCGGGAAACCGCGCCTTCCAGGCGTCGATCGCTTCCCTGACGCGGGCCGACAGCTCGCAGCTCACCGGTCCACCTCGCCGAAAACGATGTCCTGCGTGCCGATCACGGCGACGACGTCGGCCAGCATGTGCCCTTCCACCATTTCCGACATCGCCGACAGGTGTGCGAAACCGGGCGCACGAATCTTGACGCGGTACGGTTTGTTCGCACCGTCGGACACGAGATAGATGCCGAATTCCCCCTTGGGGTGCTCGACGGCGCAATAGGCTTCGCCTTCGGGCACGCAATAGCCCTCGGTGAACAGCTTGAAGTGATGGATCAGCGATTCCATGTCGTCTTTCATCTCGACACGGGAAGGCGGCGTGATCTTGCGATCGTCCGCGACGACCGGACCCGGGTGATCGCGCAGCCAGTCGATGCATTGCCGGACGATGCGGTTCGACTGGCGCAACTCCTCGACGCGCACGAGGTAACGATCGTAGCAATCGCCGTTGCGTCCGACCGGGATGTCGAAATCGACTTTGTCGTAGGCCTCGTACGGCTGCTTCTTGCGCAGGTCCCACTCGACGCCCGAGCCGCGCAGCATCGGGCCCGAGAAGCCGAGCTGCATGGCCCGCTCCGGCGACACGACGCCGATGTTGACCGTGCGCTGCTTCCAGATACGGTTGTCCGTGAGCAGCGTCTCGTACTCGTCGACGCAGCCCGGGAAGCGCTCGGTGAACGATTCGACGAAATCCAGCAGGGACCCCTCGCGATTCGCGTTCATGCGCTCGAGTTCCTTCGGCGTGCGGAACTTCGACTCCCGGTACTTCGGCATGGTTTCGGGCAGGTCCCGATACACCCCGCCGGGCCGGTAGTAGGTCGCGTGCATGCGAGTGCCCGAGACGGCCTCGTAGCAATCCATGAGATCCTCGCGCTCGCGAAACGCGTACAGGAAGACGGTCATGGCGCCGATGTCG
>JAKSCZ010000277.1 GCA_022360335.1 Pseudomonadota bacterium | reverse complement strand
GTGTCCTTGCCGCCAACCCTTGCATACAGTGCGGCCCGCGGCCGTTCGACCGTCATCGACTTCGAGCCCATACGCAGCAAGGCACCAAGCCCGGAAAAGGCCGTGCTTCCGGAACCTGCCGGGTAGGAAATCGCATACGCAAGGCCTTCGGTCCGCGCCTTGCCGACCAGCTCGGATTCCGCGTTCAGTGCGTATTGAATCTCGAACGCCGCAGCGGACGCCCCGCTCTCCTGCGCGTAATCGACGGTCTCGGCGACCGACGAGACTTCGACGAGACCGAGACGCGTTGCGGAATTCATGAACGCGGGAGTGACGATTCTCCCGTCCGCCTCGACGACGCTCGCCGAAGGCGGAATGCCGACCCCGTGACCCGCCGCGGCGATCTTCCCGTCCTGCATGACGATAACGACATCGTCGACGAGTTCGCCGCTGCCCGATGCATACATCCGCACACCGGTGATCGCCGTTATTTCTTCGCCGGCGGCGGCACCGCAGATCGTCGTGGAGCAGATCAACAAAGGCAGGAATCCCGCGCAGCTTTTCATCGGCAGCCCCGCGGGTCGTTCGGGCTGAGTTCCGAGTCGGCGAGCCTGTTACTGTCGCAGGCGGCGCGATCGAAACGCAGCACGCCATCGATAAACACTGCGTCGGCCTTGCTGTAGATACTGAAGGGATCACCCGACCAGATGACGACGTCCGCGTTGTATCCCGGGGCGATTCGGCCTATGCGGTCGCCGAGTCCCAGTATTGCCGCCGGATTGGAGGTAACCCACGTGATGGCGAGCTCGGGCGGGATATCGATTCCCGCCCGGTTCCCTGCCGCCATTGCCTTGGACGCTTCGACATTCAGCCGCTGACCGACGAGCGGCGAGTCGGAATGCAGGGCGACGCAGGCTCCGGCGGCCTCGAGGAAAGCCGCGTTCTCCGGAATGGCGTCATGGAGCTCCATCTTGAACCCGCCCCAATCGGGCCATACCGCGGCGCACGTGCCGGCCTCCCTGAGCAGTTCGGGAATCTTGTACGCATCCGTGGCATGGTGGATCGCGGCTATCGAGAACCCGAATTCCCGGGCAATCGACAACATCACCGATATGTCGTCGGCCCGGTAACAGTGCACGTGAACCGGAATGTCGCCCGACAGGACGCCGGCGAGCGTCTCCAGCTTGAGATCGCGTGCGGGGGCGGATTCTTCGCGTTGCGCCTGCCTGTAGGCTCGCGCCTTTATCCAGGCATCGCGCATCAGCGCCACTTCGCCTTGCCGACTCGTCGGAGCCAGGCCCCTCCCGCCGAATTCGCTTTTGGGATTCTCTCCGCAAGCCATCTTGAGGCCCTGTCGCGCACCGGGAAACTTCATGTCCCGGACGGTCGCTGCCCGAACCGGCTTCACGACGACCGTGCGACCGCCAAACAGCGGCGCCGACCCCGGCATGATCTGAATCGTCGTGACCCCGCCCTCGAGCGCCCGGCGAAACGCAAGGTCCTGGGCGTTTACTGCGTGTTCCACCCAGGTGTCGGCGACGTTCGGGTTGCTTATTTCCGAAATGTCCGCCAGAGCCTGGTCGGTCAACGGCAGGGTATACGTCCCGTTGTGGCTGTGGACGTCGATAAGTCCGGGAGTAACCCATCGTCCCGATGCATCGATAGTCGTTACAGGTCCGGCAGGCGACAAATCGTATCCGACTTCGGATATGACGCCATCGCGCAACAGGATGTCGACGCCGATTCGACGTCCGCCGCCACCGTCCAGGACGGACGCGTCGGCGATAAGAAAGACCGGCGGGTCCGGGGGACGATAGGTGCTGGTCCAGGCATCCGACGGGCCGTCTGCGGCCGCCGGCCCTGCGATCAGCAAAAGGTAGACGATTCTACGCATCGATATCTCCAAGACCGGATTGTGCACGCCCTGTTTCGATACTCCTTTTCACCCGAGGTCAGCGTATGTCTGCTCCGGGCCAATCGCTACACCGGGAATCCGTGATCGACACGATGTGGCCCGCGCTCGCCACTATTGCGTCGCCCGCGCGGGAATAATGGTACCTGACGGAACACCGGGGACATTCCGACCATGAGCGAGCTGCTGGCCGGCATCAATACCGTACTCTGGCCCGAGCCGTGGATCATGACGATCGTCGCTACAGCGGCCGTATTCACGATCTGGAGCGGCTTTTCCCAGTATCGCGCGCTGACGCACGGCGTGAAGGTGCTCGGCGGCGCCTACGATGACGCGTCGCACCCCGGCGCAATTTCGCATTTTCAGGCGCTGTCCGCGGCACTGTCCGGCACCGTCGGATTGGGGAACATCGGGGGCGTGGCGCTCGCAATCTCACTCGGCGGCCCGGGAGCGATCTTCTGGATGTGGATCATTGGCGTTCTCGGCATGGCCGTCAAGATGCTCGAAGTGACCTTGTCGATGCTGTACCGGAATACCGACGATCCGGAGAACCCGCACGGCGGTCCGATGTGGGTTGCCGACAAGGCTTTCGCGCAATGGAACCCGAAGCTGGCAGGCCTCGGCCGCGTCGTCGCCGTCGTATTCTGCGTTTCGCTGATCACCGCAACCTGTACGGGTGGCAACATGTTCCAGGCCTGGAACGTCGGCGAGGTGACACGGGAGTATTTCCCGGTGCCCACGTGGGTCAGCGGATCGGTGTTGTCGATTCTGGTGGCCGCAGTGATCATCGGCGGCATCCGCCGCATCGGCCGCGTCGCCGGAACGCTGGTGCCGTTCATGTGTGCACTCTACCTGCTGGCCGGAACCTGCCTGTTGATCGTCAATGCCGATCAGATTCCGGCGATGTTTTCGCTGATTTTTCGCGGTGCGTTCGCTCCCACGGACGCTGCCGGCGCGTTCGTCGGCGGCACCGCGGCGTCGGCGTTTCTCTTCGGCATGAAGCGCGCAATTTTCTCGAGCGAAGTCGGTATCGGCACATCGCCCATGGCGCATTCGGCCGCCCGCACGGACGAACCCGTGCGCGAAGGCATCGTGGCGGGGCTCGAACCGTTTATCGACACGATCGTCGTGTGCACCCTGACCGCGTTGATCATCCTGTCGACCGGCGTATGGAATCGCGCACCCGACGTCGCGCTGGATTCCCCGCCCGGGATCGCGGCCGACGAAGCCGGCTGGCGAATCGAGGATACGCCGCTTTCCGGCGACGTCTGGCAGGCCGGTGAAACGGTCGTCCTGATCGTCAGTACGGGCGGCCGGGAAACCGGGAACCGTGCCGTCTCGACCCGCGTTGCAGAGAATGCCCGGGGTCTCGTGGCGAACTGGCCGCCGATAGAGAGTCCGACCCGGCCGGTCATCGCCGAAAACGGCCTGTACAGGAACTACGTCGGTACGACCTTGACGGCGAAGGCGTTCGACACGCTCGTCCCGGGTCTCGGAAAGTGGTTCCTGACGATAGCCGCCTGGCTGTTCGCGTATTCGACGATCGTTACC
>JAKSCZ010000345.1 GCA_022360335.1 Pseudomonadota bacterium | reverse complement strand
GCCGGTGGACGCACTCCAGAGAGCGACGGCGACCGCGACGACCAGCGTGATCGTCACCCCGGCGCCGCTGGTCCTGGCCAGCGCGGTCAGCTGCTCCACCAGCAGCGCTTGCGCCGCCTCGGGCAGCGCTGCCGCCCAGTCCTCGACCTGGCGGACGATGCCGGCCGGGTCCGCGAAGAGGCCGTAGACCGAGACGACCGCGACCAGCGTCGGGATCAGCGCGAGGAACGCGTAGAACGCGACCCCGGCGGCGACGAGGGGGAGGCGGTGGTCGTCCATGCGAGCCTTGAGGCGACCGGGCAGGCGCGCCCAGCGAGCGCGGGTCATGTCCTCTCGAGCCCTCTCGTCCGTCCTGGTCGGTCGGTTCTCCTTGCATTGCCCCGCGAGTATGGGAGCCTTCCCACGATGAGCCGCACCTCGGGGCGCCGAGCACGGTGGCCCCTCGCCCTGGCCGTGACGCTGCTGGTGGCCGCGGGCTGCTCCTCGTCCTCCGACTCGTCCCCGGACGAGGCCACCTCGTCGTCCGGAGAGGGCACCGTCGCGGTGACGGGCCAGGGCTTCGAGCTGCGGCCGGAGACGGCGTCGGACCTGTCGCCCATCGTGCTCCGCGTGATCGCTCCCCCGGTTCCCTTCCCCGCCGACGACGAGATGACCCACCTCGTCTACGAGCTGCTGATCACCAACTTCAGGGCGGAGCCGATCGAGATCACCGGGGTGCAGGTGCTCGACGACGACACGTCCGACGTGCTGTTGGACCTCGCCGGCGAGGCGGTCGCAGCGAACATGACGGCGATCCACGACCCCGCCGACACCGCGGAGCTGACTGGGGGCGAGACCGGCATCGTCTACCTCGACGTGACCCTCGACCCCGATGCGACCGTCCCCGCGGTGCTCGCCCACGAGGTCTCCGGGGTGGAGATCGCCTCGGGCGAGGACGTCGCGTCGGTCGTCGGTGCCCGCACCGAGGTCGACCTGACCACCATCCCGCCCGTCATCGGCGCGCCGCTCGGGGAGGGCACCTGGGTCGCTGCCGAGGCCTGCTGTGACCGCTCGCACCACCG
>JAKSCZ010000518.1 GCA_022360335.1 Pseudomonadota bacterium | reverse complement strand
CGGGCGCCCGGGATCAGTTCCTCGAGCTGCTCCTGGACCTCTTTCTTGTCGTGCGTTCTCGCCCGGCGCTTCGGCGCCCTGATCGCCTTGCGCAGACGGGCAAGATCGAACGTCAGCTCGCCGTTGGCGATCGTGCCGGCAACGCCCTTGATGATCAGATCCGCCGCCTCGGTCCAGCCGATGTAGCGCAGCATCATCTCGGCGGACAGGATCAGCGACCCCGGGTTCACGCGGTTCTTGCCCGCAAAGCCCGGCGCGGTCCCATGCGTGGCCTCGAACACGGCGAGACCGTCGCCGATGTTGCCGCCCGGCGCGATACCGATGCCGCCGACCTGCGCGGCGAGCGCATCGGAAATGTAGTCGCCGTTGAGATTCAGCGTCGCGATGACGTCGTATTCCTCGGGACGCAGCAGGATCTGCTGCAGGAAGTTGTCGGCGATGACGTCCTTGACGACGATCTCGCGGCCGGTCACCGGATTCCTGAACGAATGCCAGGGACCGCCCTCGACCGGTTCGGCGCCGAACTCCGCGTGCGCGAGCTCGTAGCCCCACCGGCAGAACGCGCCCTCGGTGTATTTCATGATGTTGCCTTTGTGCACGAGCGTCACCGAAGCCTGGTCGCGCTCGATGCAGTGCACTATCGCCTTGCGGATCAGCCGTTCCGAGCCTTCGCGCGATACCGGCTTGATGCCGATGCCCGAGCTTGCGGGAAAGCGGATCTCGGTGACGCCCAATTCGGACTGCAGGAAGTGGATCAGCTTCTGCACCTCCTGCGAGCCCGTCGGGTACTCGATGCCGGCGTAGATGTCCTCGGTGTTCTCGCGGAAGATCGTCATGTCGACGAGGTCCGAGTCTTTCATCGGCGTCTCGACGCCCGGGAAGTACCGGATCGGGCGGACGCAGGCGTAGAGATCGAGCGTCTGCCGGACGGCGACGTTCAAAGAGCGGATACCGCCGCCGGTCGGCGTGGCGAGCGGGCCCTTGATCGAGACGACGAAGCGTTTCAGTGCATCGAGCGTCTCGTCGGGCATCCAGACGTCATCGCCGTAGATTTCGGTCGCGCGCTGTCCGGCGTACACGGGCATCCAGCGGATCTGGCGCTCGTCACGGTAGGCGATCTCGACGGCCGCCTCGACGACGTTGAGCATGACCGGCGTCACGTCGATGCCGATGCCGTCGCCCTCGATCGTCGGGATGATCGGGCACGCAGGGACATTCAGCGAATTGTCCGGGTTGACCGTTATCGCCTCGCCGCTCTCGGGGACGTTGATATGATCGTAATGCATGGGAATGCCGCCGAAAAAGGCGTGCATTGTACCGCCTGCCAAATAGGGTGTCAGTCACCCTATTTGGCACAGTAGGAGGGCCTTTAGGCCCGAAGCAGGAGGGCCTTCAGGCCCGAACCGGTTCGCGGCTGAAGCCGCTCCTACGACAACCCCGCGATGCGCATCGCGACCTCCATCGCCTGCTCGTAGTTCAGGCGCGGATCGACCGTCGACTTGTACGCACGCGCAAGGTCGGCATCGGTCAGGCCGCGTGCCCCCCCCGTGCATTCCGTCACGTTCTCGCCCGTCAACTCGAGGTGGACACCGCCGAGGTAGGTGCCCATTTTCTCATGCACGCGGAACGCCGCCTCGAGCTCGGCAACGACATTGTCGAAACGTCTTGTCTTGATCCCGTCGGACGTACTCTCCGTATTGCCGTGCATCGGGTCGCAGACCCACAGGACGGGCGATCCGGTCTCCTTGACGGCCGAGATCAGTCCGGGAAGCTGCTCCTCGATCGACTTTGCGCCGAACCGGTGGATCAGCGTCAATCGTCCCGGATCGTTGTTCGGATTCAGCGCACGCACGAGTTCCTGAATCCACTCGCGCGTCATGCCCGACCCGACCTTGACGCCGATCGGGTTGGCGATGCCCCGGAAATACTCGACGTGAGCGCCGCCGATCTCGGCCGTGCGCATGCCGATCCACGGGAAATGGGTCGTCAGGTTGTACCAGCGCTCGCGGCGGTCGAGGAAACGCGTCTGCGCCTGTTCGTAGTGCAGGTGCAGCCCCTCGTGCGCGGCGTAGATATCGGCGCGCTGCGTCCGGTGGAACTGGCGCCCCGACACGGTCTCGAGAAAGTCGAGCGAGTTCGAGATCGACGAGACGATCTGGTGATACTCGTCCGCCGCCTGCGAATGGCTTACCCAGGACAGATCCCAGTATTCCGGATGGTGCAGGTCCGCAAAGCCGCCGTCGATCAGCGAGCGTACGAAATTGAGTGTCAGGGCCGCCCGCTCATAGCCCCGAAGGATCATCTCGGGGTCGGGAATGCGATCATCGGCCGTGAAGCCCGCGCGGTTCACGAGATCGCCGCGGAAACTCGGCAGCGTTTTTCCGTCTCGCGTCTCCGTGTCCGCGGAACGCGGCTTGGCGTATTGGCCCGCCATGCGGCCGACGCGCACGACCGGCTTCTTGAGCCCGTAGATCATCACCAGGCTCATCTGCAGCAGGATCTTCAGCTTGTCGACGATGTTCTCCGAGGTGCATTCGTCGAAGGTCTCGGCGCAGTCTCCGCCCTGCAGCACGAAGGCGTCGCCGCGCTGGGCTTTGGCAATCTGCTCCTTGAGCGCATCGACCTCCCACGACGTCGTGATCGGCGGCAGACGGCTCAGGTCCGCGACCACGCGATCGAGCGCCGCCCTGTCGGGATAAGACGCCTGTTGCGAGGCCGGGAAACCCTGCCAGCTGGCGGGATGCCAATCGGTTCCGGGGATGGTTCTGCTCACTGCCGTTT